>JAEWHU010000049.1 GCA_023387635.1 Bacillota bacterium | reverse complement strand
GAATAAAGCCTTAGGGGGATATACTTTTTATCCAGTTTATGTGCAAGATATGTCTTTGGTCTATTATGTTCAGTAGTATAGGAAGGTACTAACTTATGAATCGGTATATTAAAAAGCTTATGTTTTTGCTAATTACAATATTTTTAGTATCTGTATTCACTTTTGTTGCATTTCAAATTATTCCAGGCGATAGTGCTAGCACTATGCTTGGAATGAATGCTACAGAGGAAGCAGTAGAAGCATTAAGAGAAGAATTAGGTTTAAATGAAAATATTGTAGTACGATATGGTAATTGGGTAAAAAATGCTTTGAGGGGGAACTTTGGTACCTCACTTCAATACAAGATCCCTGTAAAAAAATTAATTGCAGATAGACTACCAGTTACTATATGGCTAGCTGTATTATCCATACTTCTTATAATAATAATCGCCATACCCCTTGGAATTTTATCTGCAAAGAAAGAAGGAGGAGTGGGTGAGGGCATTATCTTATCGTGGATTCATACTGTTATGGCAATACCGCCTTTCTTTCTTGGAATACTTATTACATTAGTATTTGGCATCATATTTAAATGGTTTACGCCAGGTGGATTTGTAAGTCCTTTTGATGATTTTAAGGGGTTTTTACAGTTTATGATTTTTCCAGCCTTATCCATAGCAATTCCACAAATAGCTATGCTTATTAAATTCCTTAGAGGTTCCTTGCTTAGAGAATTACAGCTAGATTACGTAAGAACAGCAAAAAGTAAAGGAAGTACGAATACAAGAATTTTATATAGACATGTATTAAAAAATGCATTTGTAACAATTATAACTTTTCTTGGAATGGTATTAGCAGATGTTTTAGCAGGAAGTATTATAATAGAGCAAGTGTTTGGATTACCTGGTTTAGGAAGGCTTTTAATCACTAGTATTTCTAATAGGGACTTTATGGTAGTACAAGGTATTATATTATACATTGTTACCGCTGTTGTTTGTATCAATTTTATCGTTGATATCATATATCAAAGAATTGATCCAAGAATTAGATTATAATGATTGCAAGAGGAGAAACAAGTGAAGTTAAAAAAAATTCGATTTAGAATAGGAATTATTTTAGTATGTTTTGTTCTACTTATAAGCATTGTTGGAATATTCTATACGCCGTATGATCCTAATGAGATGAATGGTTTGGTAAAAAATCATGCACCGAGCCTTAGCCATCCATTTGGAACAGACAATTTTGGAAGAGATATATTAAGTCGTGTTATGAGCGGAGCAAGAACAACTTTTTTAGTTGCTATTTTCACTGTTTTTATAGGTAGTATGGTAGGTACTATCATTGGTGCGTTTACTGGATATTATGGTGGTATCTTGGATGAAGCGTTAATGCGAATTAATGACGTGATTACTTCTATACCAAGTATTTTACTAGCACTTATCTTAGTAAGTGTCATAGGGCCTGGTACATATAATGTTATCATTGCTCTTGGAATTATATTCGTACCAAGTTTTGCCAGAATTGTTCGCAGTGAGTTTATAACTTTAAGAGAAAGAGATTTTGTAAAAAATGCAAAACTTATGGGTGCAAGTGATTTTCGGATTATGTTTTATCACATATTGCCCAATACAAAAGGTGTTTTATTATCTGCTTTAACCATCGGATTTAATAATGCAGTGTTAGCAGAAGCTGGTATGAGCTATCTTCAACTTGGAGTTCAACCACCAGATCCTAGCCTAGGTAGGATGTTATCTGAAGCTCAAACTTATTTATTTACTGCACCTTGGTATGCTTTAGCACCTGGAATAATGATAGTTATTACTGTGCTAGGATTTAGCTTAATAAGTGGACAGTAAGTAAGGAAAGGATGTGAAGAAGTGGAAAAAGATAAAAAAACCTTACTTGATGTAGAACATATATCCATAACATTTAATAATAATATTAAAAGAGTGGTAGATGATATATCCTTTTCCTTAGATGAAGGTGAAATATTAGGGATTGTTGGAGAGTCTGGATCGGGTAAAACTATGACAGCTCTTGCAATCATGGATCTACTTCATAAAAATGCTTCAATTCAAGGAAAAATATATTTTAGAAATGAAGATTTGTTAAGCCTAAGTATAGAGGAGTATAGAAAACTAAAGGGAAAAGAAATATCTATGATATTTCAAGAACCTATGACATCCCTGAATCCCCTTATGACAATAGGACAGCAAATGGAGGAAATGTTTTTAATCCATGAACCTAAAGTTTCTAGAAGAGAAAGAAAAAATAGAGTTTTAGTATCATTAGATAATGCAGGATTAAAAGATTCACAAACTGTTTATGGGCAATATCCTCATCAATTGTCTGGTGGTATGAGGCAAAGAGTCATGATAGCCATGGCAATGATATTAAGGCCTAGAATACTAATCGCAGACGAGCCAACTACAGCTCTTGATGTTACCATACAGAAGAAAATTTTAGAACTTATAAAAGACTTAAATCATGAATATGGCACAAGTGTCATTTTAATATCCCATGACCTTGGAGTAGTGAAAACTATTTGCAATCGGGCTCTAGTTATGAAAGATGGAAAAATTGTAGAGGAAGGTTTAATCTCTAATATCTTTACAAATCCGAAAGAAGATTACACTAAGGATTTGCTTCTAGCAATGCCAAGTGTACAAAAAGAGAATGTAAATAAAGAGCAAGGGTCAGTCGATAAAGAATACGTAAAATGTAAAATAGAAGATAAAGTAGTTAAAGACAAAATAAAAGACAAAGCAAAAACAGATAAAATATTAGAGGTTATTGATGTAGATGTTTTTTATGAAGATAAGTATAAAAAATTATTTGGTAAAAGGTATAATAAACAAGTGGTAAAACAAGTAAATTTAGACTTGAATTATGGAGAGACACTTGGTATTGTAGGTGAGAGTGGTTGTGGAAAATCGACCCTTGCGAAAGCTATTGTTGGTCTGAATAAAAATATCAACGGTAAAATTGTTTTAAACAATATAAAACCACAGATGGTTTTTCAAGATCCTTATGGAAGTCTGAATCCGGTTAGAAAGATTTATAATATATTAGAAGAACCATTAATTTTATCTAAAATGAAGGATAAAAAGGAAAGAAGAAATCGGATAGAGGAGATACTATGTGAAGTAGGATTAACAAAAGAACATGGAACAAGGTATATATCTGAATTAAGTGGAGGTCAAAGACAAAGAGTTGCTATTGGAGTTGCTCTTATTCAAAATTCTAAATTGATTGTACTAGATGAACCGGTATCAGCACTTGATGTTACTGTGCAAGCTCAGATATTAGAACTACTAAAAAAACTTCAAAAAGAACATGAATTATCCTATCTATTCATCTCTCATGATTTAAATGTAGTGTATCAGATGTGTAGCCGAGTTTGTGTTATGTACAATGGTGAAATTATAGAAACTGGTTCGATAGAAGACATCTATAATAGACCTCAGAAGGAATATACTAAACAACTTTTAGATGCTGTTTTATAGATATGGATGGGAGGAAGCGATGACGATATTAGTAACAGGTGGAGCTGGGTATATTGGTAGTCACACATGTGTGGAACTAATCAATTCTGGCTATGAAGTAGTGGTGGTAGACAATCTAAGTAATTCTACGGAAGAATCTCTTCGTAGGGTTACTGGGATTACAGGGAAAGAGATTAAATTCTACCAAGTAGATTTATTAGATAAAGAAGCATTAACTAAGGTATTTCAAAAAGAGAAGATTGACTCTGTCATTCACTTTGCTGCGTGGAAGGCTGTTGGCGAATCCGTATACAAACCGCTAGAATATTATAAGAATAATATTACAGGTACCTTAGTTTTATGTGAAGTTATGCGTGAATTTGGGGTTAAGAGTATTGTATTTAGCTCTTCTGCGACGGTATACGGGAATCCCCATACTGTACCAATTAGAGAAGATTTTCCTTTGTCAGTGACCAATCCATATGGTAGGACAAAACTTATGATAGAAGATATTCTTCGTGATTTGTACCATGCAGATTCAGAGTGGAATATAATTATTCTCCGTTATTTCAATCCAATTGGTGCTCATAAGAGTGGATTAATTGGAGAAGATCCAAAGGGAATTCCTAATAATATTGCGCCTTTCATCACACAAGTGGCATCTGGTAAGCTTAAAGAGCTTGGTGTCTTTGGAAATGATTATGATACACCAGATGGTAGTGGGGTTCGTGACTATATCCACGTTGTGGATTTAGCAATCGGCCACGTGAAGTCTATTAAAAAATTAAGCACGGCGCCTGGAATTTGTACTTATAATCTTGGAACAGGAACAGGTTATAGTGTTTTTGAATTAATAAGTGCATTTGAAAAGGCAACGGGGAAAGAAATTCCGTACGTAATCAAAGAACGTCGTCCAGGTGATATTGCAATCTGTTATGCCGAACCTTCCCTAGCAAAAGAGGAACTTGGTTGGAGCGCTCAAAGAGGGTTAGAAGAGATGTGTGAAGATGCTTGGAGATGGCAAAGCAACAATCCAAATGGTTACCAATAAACATAGGTTAGTACATAAGGGTTGTTATAGTGCGAAAAAGTTTGTACCAAGATTTTTATAGAAACAATTGTAGATACTATATTACGTTAAGAGTGTGGATTAGGAAGAATTAAAGAGGGTATATGTGTATTTAGGTTTTTTACCGTCAAATGCATATATCCTCTTTATTCTATCTTTATTATTAAGTGAACTATATACTGGAAAGTCTAGTTGTGGTATTATAGAAAACACGCAATCAATTTGGATAAACGGTTTTAATGTTATTATTTTAAATCTTAGAAATGGTATAAAGCAATAAAATGAAAAAAGTGAGGAATGGTCAGGTGAAAAATAATATTATATGGAAGTATATCAAACGATATAAGGTTCAGTACATGATAGGAATAATTATATTGTTTATTGTTGACTTTGTAAATTTGTATATTCCACAATTTACGGGAGAAATTACAGATGGATTAGATGGTGGAACCATGGATATGAATGGGGTAATGCATGGTATTACTAAAATTATAATAGCCGGTATCATTTTAGCTCTTGGTCGTTTTGGCTGGCGTTTCTTTATCTTTGGTTCTGCACGAAAAATCGAATTTGGAATTAGAAATGATATGTTCTCACATCTAGAGAAATTATCTATGGGATATTATAATAAAAACAAAACTGGGGATTTGATGGCTCATTTTACAAATGATTTAAATGCGATTCGAATGTCAACTGGCCCTGCGGTTATTACTTGCTTTGATGCTTGTATTATGACTATTATGGTATTGGCTAAGATGATTACATATGTCAATGTTAAGTTAACATTGCTTGCTGTTATTCCGTTAATATTTATTGCCATTGGAGGTGTCTATTATGGTAAATCAGCAGAAAGAAGATTTAGTGAAAAACAACAAGCATTTTCTGAATTAACTGACGAGGTCCAAGAAAGTATATCAGGAGTTCGCGTTATTAAAGCCTTTGTTCAGGAAAAGAAAGAATTTAAGGAATTTGCTAATATCAATAAATTAAATAAAGATAAAAATATGCAAGTAGTCAAGCTTCAAGCGGTTGTTATGCCACTACTTGATGTTATTATTGGCGTGTCTAGTCTAATCACCTTATTATATGGTGGCTATTTAACGATTACTGGAGAAATATCTTTGGGTCGGTTTATTGCTTTTAATCAATATATTGGTATGCTTGTATGGCCTATGATTGCAGCAGGAGATAGTATCACATTATTTTCTCAAGGGTTTGCTTCTATGAAGAGAATACAAGCTATATTCGATGAAAAACCTGAAATATTTGATGAAGAAACTATTAAAGAAGTTGAAAAAATAGAAGGTACCATTGATTTTAATCATCTTGATTTTAAATTTAACGAAAATACACCTATGGTCATTAAGGATTTATCCTTAGAGATTGAACGTGGAAGTACATTAGCTATTTTAGGACGAACTGGTAGTGGTAAGACAGCCATAGCTAATCTTTTGCTTCGCCTATATAACGTGGATAGGGGGATGATACTGATTGATGGTATGGATATAAGGGAAATACCGTTAAAAACTCTAAGAGAGAACATTGCTTATGTTCCTCAAGATAATTTTTTATTCTCTGATACGTTGGGGAATAATATTGCATTTGGCTCAGAAGACAAAGATTTATCCCTGATTCAAAAAGCAACAAAAGAAGCTTGTATTCATGACAATATTATGGATTTTCCAAATCAATATGACACTTTAGTTGGTGAAAGAGGGGTTACCTTATCAGGAGGTCAAAAGCAACGAAGTTCTATTGCAAGAGCACTGATGAAGGATGCTCCGATTCTAATTCTAGATGATGCATTATCAGCTGTTGATACCAACACTGAAGAAATTATACTTGAGAATTTAAAACAAAATAGAGCAGGAAAAACAACTATTATAATAGCGCATCGCATATCGACCATACAAAATGCAGATAAGATATTAGTTCTTTCTGATGGAGCTATGGCGGAATACGGAAATCATGAGGAATTGCTTCGAAAAGATGGAATCTATGCTAGGATGTATGAAAAACAACAATTAGAGAAACAACTAGAAGCAGTATAGATTATTGTAGGAGGAAAATCATGAGAAGTGAAGTAGATTATGAAAAATCAATTGATAAAAATATTTTAATGCGATTAATTAACTATGCAAAACCATATGTAAAATGGTTTTTGGTGGTTTTATTATTAGTGCTTATTATTACAGGTTGTGAATTATATCGTCCAATTTTGGTTGGAGATACCATAGATAATTTCATTGGAGCTGGTAATTTTAAAGGTGTAAAGAAGACTGCACTCATCTATTTTGTTGTATTACTTATAAGTTTTGTAAGTAACTTCTTACAAACTTGGATTTTGCAACTTACTGGACAAAAGATTATTTATTCAATCAGACAGGAAGTATTTGAACATGTACATAATCTTTCCCTTCGTTTTTTTGATATAACACCAGTGGGAAGAATTGTCACTAGAATAACCAATGATGTAGAATCATTAAATGAAATGTATGCTAATATTTTAGTGAAGTTATTTAAAAATACTATTAAGATAATTGGTTTAGCCCTAGTGATGCTTTCTATTGATGTTAAGCTTTCTCTATATGCATTTATATTGTTACCATTTATAATAGGCCTTACGGTGTTGTTTAAATCTATATCAAGAGCAACCTACCGGGTAGCAAGAACCAAATTAACTACCATAAATACATATCTTTCAGAACATTTATCAGGTATGAAATTAATTCAGATTTTTGCTAGAGAAGATGAGAAATATAATGAATTCAAAAGTAAAAGTAAGGAACTATATAAAGCAAATTATAAGGAGATGATGGTATTTGCTATTTTCCGTCCATCAATCTATATGCTATCCGTAATATCTTTAGTTATTATTATAGGTGTAGGTGGGGACTCTGTATTAAAAGGTACCATCTCCATGGGAACCTTATATATCTTTATTCAATATATAGGATCCTTTTTTGAACCAATACAAGAACTTGCGGAACAACTTGGTTCTATGCAATCAGCCATGGCATCTGCAGAGAAGATATTTACAATTTTAGATGAAAAACCTCTAATCGTAAACCCAGAGAAACCAAAAATTTTATCTGAAATTAAGGGTAAGATTGAGTTCGAACATGTATGGTTTGCGTATGAAGGTGAAAACTGGATATTAAAGGATGTAAGTTTTGTAATTGAACCAGGGAAACGAGCAGCTTTTGTAGGTGCAACAGGAGCAGGAAAATCATCTATTTTAAATTTAATTGGTAGATATTACGATATCCAAAAAGGTAGGATTACCATTGATGGTGTAGATATTAAGGAATTAAGTACAGAACAATTAAGAGGTGCCATTGGACAAGTTCAACAAGATGTATTTATATTTACAGGAGATATAAAGGGTAATATAAGGCTTAAGAATGAGGATATAAGTGACGAAGAAATAAAAAAAGCAGCAGATTTTGTTAATGCATCAAGTTTCATAGAAAAATTAAATAATTCTTATGAGGAGGCTGTAACTGAGAGGGGCAGTACTTTATCAGCTGGACAAAGACAGCTGCTGTCATTTGCAAGAACATTAGCCTATGATCCAGCGATTCTTGTTATGGATGAGGCTACCGCTAATATTGATACAGAAACAGAGCAGTTAATACAAGAAGCGTTGGAAAAGTTAATGGAGGGAAGGACTACAATCATGGTTGCCCACCGCTTATCAACAATTCAACATGCGGATACAATTTTAGTTATGCATAAAGGTGAAGTAAGAGAAGTAGGGACACATCAAGAATTACTTAGTATGAATGGTATTTATAAAAAATTGTATGAGTTGCAATTACAATAGATGATATGTATATTTCATCATATAATATAAACAATAACCATATATAATGTAATGGGATAAATTCAAAGGTATAAACAAAAAGCATCGTAGAAATGAGGAAAGATATGACTGAATTATTAGTAAAATTATTTGTAAAAGATTACAAACATACCGATAATGTTAAAGTAAGAACAGCCTATGGGGTATTAGTTAGTACTATAGGGATTTTATGCAATGTAATTCTTTTTGCTGTAAAGCTAACAATTGGTTTAATAATTTCAAGTATATCTGTAATGGCAGATGCATTTAATAATCTATCAGATGCAGCGTCCTCCGTTATTGGTTTAGTTGGAGCGAAGGTTGCTGGACGTCCTGCAGATAAAGAACACCCTTTTGGCCATGGAAGAGCAGAGTATATAGCAGCATTTATTGTGTCGTTTATAATATTACAGGTGGGATTATCTTGTTTTAAAAGTTCGATAGATAAGATAGTAAATCCAGAAGAAGTTGGTTTTGATTGGATATTGATTGGTATATTAATGCTATCTGTTTGTGTTAAGATTTGGCTATCTATTTTTAATAAAAAATTAGGTAATAAAATAAATTCTAGTGTAATGAAAGCTACAGCAGCAGATGCATTAGGAGATGTTTTTATCACTAGTGCTACAATTATATCCATTGTTGTGAGTAAATTAACCGGTCTAAAAATAGATGGATATGTGGGAGTAATCGTCTCTGTAATCGTTTTATTTGCAGGATATAAAATTGCAAAAGAAACCTTAGAACCTTTACTTGGAGAAGCGGTTGATAGAGAACTCTATCAGAAAATAACAGAAAAGGTAGAAAGTTACAAGGGAATCATAGGAAGTCATGACTTAATTATCCATAATTATGGACCTTCAAGGACTATGGCAACTCTCCATGTAGAGGTTCCAAATAATACCAGTATGAAAGAGGCTCATGAAGTAATAGATTTAATCGAAAGAGATATTTTAAGAGAAATGGGGATTTTTATAGTATTGCATATGGATCCGGTAGAAGTGAGTGATCCATATGTAATAGAGATAAAGGAGAAAGTCATTGAAATAGTAGAAAAACTTGAGCCTGAAGCTAGTATTCATGATTTTCGGGTTGTGGAGAATAATTCAACTACAAATTTAATTTTTGATATGCTTTTACCCTACTCTTATGATAAGAAAATGGAAAAAGAATTAGTTAAAAATATATCCATAAATATGAAAAGTTTAGATGCCAGATATGAATGTATTATAACCATAGACAATGATTTTATTGCTGAGAAATAACAACAGATCGGGGAAATATAAGAATAAATACCAATAATTGGAGGTTGATGGTATATTTATGATGTGTTAGCCTAAGATTGCAACTTGATGGAAGGTACAAAAGGAGGAAACTCAATGAAGAAATTTTTTGTTGCAGTTCTCATAACAGTAACTACATTAACCAGTGCATTCTATGGAGCAACCCTGAATGTATCAAACACAAATCCTATAGCAATAGCAAGTGCAGCTGTAAGTAATATACAAACAAAACAGCCTAGTTTATCTTTGAATACTAGAACAGCAACTACAGCCACTTTGAATATTTCTAAGGTATCAGGAGCGAGGGGCTATAAAATATATCGTTCTTCTTCAAAGAACGGAACTTATGAATATGTTGGTGCTACTAAAACAACCACGTTTAAAGATAAAGGATTGAGTTATGGTAAGTCTTACTATTATAAAGTTAGAGCTTATGTAGTTGTGAATGGAAGTAAGATTCACAGTAAGTATTCTGATAAATTATCTGTATACTCAACGTTTAGTAAGGTTACGAATCTCAAGGGGACACCTAAGTCATCTAGCTCTATAAAGCTTAGTTGGAATGGTGTAAATGGAGCATCTAAATATAAGGTATATCGTTCAAACAGTATTAATGGTACTTATGATTTTGTAGGGATAACAAGTAATAACTATTACTTAGATACTAATCTTACAAAAGGGAACACTTATTATTATCTAGTTAGAGCATATAGTAATATTGGTGGAGCGAAATATAATGGAGTATTTTCAAATAAATTATCTGTTTTACTAAAAGCAAATGATGATACTAATACAGATAATAATGGTTCATCTACATCAGCTAGTAAGTTTGCTAATGAAGTTCTTGCATTAGTAAACAAAGAAAGAGCTAAGGAAGGGCTATCTGCACTTAGTATGTCAAGTAAATTACTTCCTCCTGCTAATACTCGTGCAAAGGAAATAAAACAAGTATTCTCTCATACAAGACCTGACGGTAGAAGTTGGTCAACAGTACTCAGCGATTATAATATTACCGTAAAAACTGCAGGAGAAAATCTTGCTTATGGCTATAATACACCAGAAGCAGTAGTGAATGGATGGATGAACTCATCAGGTCATAGAGCTAATATATTAAATAGTAAATTTAATAATATTGGTATTGGAGTATATACAGATAGCAAGGGTACTGTTTATTGTACTCAAATATTCTCAAACTAGATTAAACAATAACAATTGCTCTGGACATAAAAGAAATAGAAAAAAAGTAAAAATAATAATGGTAGTAAAAATGTAATATTAAAATTTTATACCATTTTAGTCTTGTGAAAAAGGGGCTGTTGCAAAACTATGAATATTAGTTTTGCAACAGCCCTGTTTTGTACAATAATTTAAAAGTGGATTCCGAAGTATTATTTTTGGTCTATTGCTATTAAGAATTAACTATTGTCCCATCGGTAGATATAATTACCGTTTTGAGTGGTATGGATTTACCACTATTTTGTATGGCAGTTAATATAGCATTTACTATACCTGCACAACAAGGTACAACCATACGAACTACAGTGATACTTTTTATATTATTAAGGGAAAGTATGTTGGTAAGTTTAATTGAATAATCTACTTCATCTAGTTTTGGACATCCTATTAATGTTATCTTATCTTTTATAAATTCATCATGAAAGTTACCATATGCAAAAGCAGTACAATCAGCGGCAATAAGTAGGTCTGCACCATCAAAATATGGTGCATCTGGAGCCACAAGCCTAATTTGTATTGGCCATTGATTTAATCTAGATTGTGGAATATAGGTAGTAGTATTTTGGATAACTTGCTTTGATCTGATTAATTTTGCCTGAGAACTAGGGCAACCATCTCCGTTGGGAGTAATTTGAGTAGTTTTCTTTTTTTCAATATTTTTCTTTACTTCTTCATCGTTATATTCTAGGGCTTCTCGTTCTTCAAAGGAAATAGCATTGGTTGGGCAAACAGGTAGGCAGTTTCCAAGGCCATCACAATAATCATCTCGTAGTAAAGTGGCTACACCATCTATCAGTCCTATTGCATCTTCGTGACATGCATCTACACATAGCCCACAACCATTACATAGCTCTTTATTAATTTTAATAATTTTTCTTATCATACTACTATCACTCCTCTAGTTATATTAGCTTTCTATGTATATTTTAAGGATAACAATAGAATAAATCTGTAACATATGAAACAATAATTAAAAATAAATTCAACTCAGTCGAATCTATATGTTACAAAATTATTAACAAATACAATTTATTAATATAATATAATTTTGATAAGGTAAAATTAAGAAGGAAAAGAAAATCATGGTATAGTAGGGATTTGATTATGTTTACAAATATTATAAATTAATACATATTAGGATGTTTATACCAAACATTAGATAATAATTAAATAATTATTACAAAAATATTAAATCAAGGGTAGACAATGTAATAAGTATGTAATATAATCTATAGCAGTCTATATTTGTTTGGAGGAATAATAAGTGAAAAAATTATGTTTAAGAAAAGTTGTAATAGCATGTTTAATTGGTACATTGATTTTAAACCCAATATATTCTACAGCAGCAGTTTTAAAATTAGGTTCAAAGAATAAGGAAGTAAAAACCGTGCAATTAGCATTGAAAAAAGCGGGGTACTTTACATATAAAGACATAACAGGATATTATGGAAAGATTACAGAAAAAGCTGTTAAGAAATTACAAAAAGCTAATGGAATTGCAGTAGATGGAATTGTTGGAAAAGATACAAGAAGAGTTATTAAAAAGTTATCTAATAAAAATTCTGGTGTTCTTTCAAGTACAATCACAGAAACTTCAAAAGATAAAATCATATATGGCAATTTAGATTGGTTTAAGGATGTAAAAGATATTTGGGATAGAGGAATGAATGCAACAGTTACAGATGTTGATACTGGTAAGTCTTTTAAAGTAAAAAGGACATACGGAACTAATCATGCAGATGTTGAGCCTTTGACAAAGTCAGATACACAGAAAATTAAAGAGATCTGGGGCGGTTTTACTTGGGAGAGAAGAGCGGTAGTGGTTAAAGTTGGAAATTATGTATTGCCTGGTTCCATGACTGCGGTTCCTCATGCAGGAGTTGATTCACTACCAGCGGATAAAATAGTTAATAATCGAAGTGAAGGATATGGAAGGGGATATAATTTAGATAAAGTTAAAAACAATGGAGCAAGCGGTGTAATGGATATACACTTTAAAAATAGCAGAACTCACTCTACAAATGTTGTTCAAAAGGTTCATCAAGATATGATTAAGAAAGCATATACTTATGTGAAAAAAAATTATAAGTAGTATAATCACAATATAAGCAATAGAGTGATAAGTAATAGAGTGACAAGTTATAAAGATATAGGATATAAAACTAAAAGCATAAGAGCTGGCACAATATATGAAAAAGTGGCAGCTCTTAGTATTTTTACTTTGTATCAAAGGGTCTTACTTGGTTATAAAAGTCATCTATTTTTGTAGGACCTTCTAAAACGACCCTATCCACAAATAAGCTACGATTTTTTTTTGTTTTAATGGTCCATTTTACTAAGGATATTGCATCATTTTCAATTTCAATTGCTGTGATACATCTAGGATGCACACAGCTTCCATCGTTAAAATAGAGTGGTTCACCTACTTTTGGGAAAACAGGTCTATGGGTGTGTCCGGCAATTAGCATTTGATTATTTTCTTTAGCCCATTTCGATAATAGTTTTTCAATTGCACCTTTTTTAGTATTATTTTTAGCGGGGCTAGTAGGATCGTGTACACCGATTACTTCTAAAGGGCGCCAGAGATATCGTACTAAAAGCCTTGCAAGCTTCCATAGTCTATAATTTAAAAAATCGCATTGATGACCATGGACTAAAAATATTTTATGGTCTGTTTTACTATTTTTTAAAACTAATCCTTCATGTACATTAATACGAGGAAAAAGTGGCAAACGTTTTTTGCAGCTTTCATCATAATAAGTACTACATTTCAAAGAAACGTATTTTGGATTTTTTTTAGCCATATCGTGATTGCCATATAGCATATAGAAGCGACCCTTTTTATAAAATTTTGACATTAACCAAAAAGCGTCACTATGCATGGTTATTACTTGCTCAAATCTTCTGTTTTCCCAGAGTTCATCTCCGTCCCCAAGTTCAATATAGGTAAAATCATTCGTATTATAAAAGTTAAGTGCTGCAAAAAATAAATTTTGATTATTAGAAAAGTTATCAGACCATCCACCGTCTCCACGGTGACAATCACTCATTAATACAAATTTTGATGACCCATCGTAAGGAATCTCCATAGCAGATTCAAAAATTTTAGAAAGTACTTTGGATACAGACATCCATCCCTCCATTCTGCCCATACACCGCGAATTTGGGCTTCGGCACAATATTTGCAAAGTGAATTGATAATTCACTGTGTGAAAAATCTTGATCTTTCACACTACCCTCCTGCCATAAAAATTTATTCCTCCAAAGGAGCTTCATCTTTATTTGCTTCTAAGGTAGTAAGACTAATATGCTCCTGAATTGTGGCAAAACTTTTAAACATGTCCGTGGTATTTGCAACATTTGTGATTTTACGATATAATTTTGGCGATTCTAATTTAACAATATTAATTTTGTCTAAGGTATTTCCGTATTTTTGGGTTAAAATATCATAAGTTTCGCAATTATTACGATTGTTGGCTTGCATAATTGTATCTATAAGAGCATTTCTAGTTGCTGGTTGACTGGTACGAGGTTTATTGAACACAATATATACCGTAAGTTTTTTTACGGAATATTCGTTAGCATTGTAACCAGCTTCTTTTAGTCCGTCAATGAATGCAGTAAGCATTGCTTGATCTTTTAGGGTTATTTCACAATTCATAACTAAATCCCCTGGTTCACTAAATTCACCTAATTTAAAACCAGTTAACCACCAATGTTTACTTCTTCTTGTCATAATCACTTTATTCTTTTTAATTAAGGTAAAGCCTAAGAGTAGGAGCTCATCATCTTTAACACATTCATAGAGAGTACCATTAAAAAGGCCAGGGATATCAAGATTCGGTGATGTAGTTGAGTAAACTCCAATTTCGCAACCAGTATTTAAACCATATTGACCTTTCCACAGTTCAATTAACCACCTTCGATTGTCGTATTCAAAATAGATGGGCTCGCTGTCAATAACCATACTTAGGGGTGCACAAGCCTCATCATAAAGTCTGCAATATCCACAACTTCTTTGCCAACACTCCATATTGGAATAAAATATATCATCAGGTTCGTGATAAACAAATCCAAAAGGCTCTAAATCTTTATTTAATTTTTCGACTTTTTGCTTGGTTGACATACGGTGATAGCTTGAAATTAGTGCTAGATTTTCATCGCTATAGGGTTCATCATAAGGGTTAGTGTAAGTTGGCTCTTTTCTAGTTATCTTTTTATTTAAAAATTTGTAAATAATAAACAATAAAGCTATTATTACAAATGAACCTAAAAGTAAGAGAATAGGAATAGCGCTACTGATTGATGCGAGAAATAAGGGATATTGAAACAAAATATTTATTACAGGATGAAACATAATTAACTCCTTGCATTTTTTTCTTAATATATAGTATTCCTATCCCTTCATCTATGTTAAAGTTATAGAGTAACTTGTGTGAATTAATTAAAAAAAAAGGTCGAAAGCAATTTGCTACCGACCTAATTAGAAATAAATGAATTATTATTGTAGATGTTTGGTTAATATAATAGAGCTATTTTAAATGTTTTTTTACATTTTCTTTTTTTGAATAATTTGTTCCACTTTTTGAATAAGTATTACTATAAGTGTTATAAGTATGATAACAGAAAAAATTCCAAACATGCCTTTCCACATTATTTCAAGTGAAATTAAAAAGTCTTCCCTCATTCTAAACTCCTTTCAATGTAAATATTAAAGGTTCTATATATACATACTAATCAGTTTGATAATAATACCTCCTGCAACTACGGAGGCAATCTGACCAGATACATTGGCTCCAATGGCGTGCATTAACAAGTGATTGGTTGGATCCTCTTTAATAGCCATTTTTTGAACTACACGGGATGACATTGGAAAAGCAGAGATACCGGCTGCGCCAATCATAGGATTAACTTTATTTTTTTTGAGGAAGAGATTCATAAACTTTGCAAAAAGTACGCCACCTATAGTGTCAAAAATGAATGCAACTAAACCTAGAAGCATTATAAGTAAAGTTTCTTTCTTTACGAAATCTTCTGCTTTCATACTAAAAGAAATTGTAATACCGAGTAATAAAGTTATTAAGTTAGCTAATACATTCTGGGCTGAATCTGAAAGTGCCTTTAAGGAAGCACATTCGCGTAAAAGGTTTCCGAACATTAAGAAACCAACTAAGGATACAGATGCAGGTGCAACTAATCCAGCGATAAAAGTCACAATTATTGGAAAGAAAATTTTAACTCTCTTAGATACTGTTTTTGGATTGTAAGGCATTCTTATTAATCGCTCTTTTTTTGTAGTTACTAATTTTATGGCAAATGGTTGAACGATCGGGACAAGTGCCATGTAAGAATATGCTGCAACTGCAATGGCTCCTATGTAATTAGAATTAAGCATTTTTGATACAAGAATAGAAGTGGGTCCATCTGCAGCTCCAATGATAGAGATTGATGCAGCATCTCGCAGATCAAAACCTGCAAGTACAGCAATTGATAAGGTGAAAAATATACCAAATTGAGCAGCAGCACCAAAAAGAAACATGATAGGATTGGATAAAAGTGGACCGAAGTCAATCATAGCACCGATACCAATAAATAATAAGATTGGAAGTGCTTCTGATTTGTCGATACCTACTTCAAAAAGCCATTGTATAATACCGTGAGTTTCACCAATGCCACTAACGGTTTGATTAATTACACCTGATAATGGTAAATTAACTAATATGGCACCAAAACCCATAGGTAATAATAAGGAGGGCTCGTAGTCTTTTACAATTGCTAGATAAATTAGTAATATTCCTATTCCGTACATGATTAATTGTGGTACTGTGATTGATGTAATTCCAGATAGTAAAAAATCCATAATGTAATGCCCCTTTCGTAAAGTTAGAATATCCTGTAAGTAAATTTCATAGAAAGAAAAACATAAAAAAGGCAAGTTTTTTTAAATACGAAATTAGTTCTACATTATCACAAAATATGGTAAAAGTCAATAAATTACATGTCGAAATTTAAGAAAAACTATAAATATTATATAGTAAATGTCTTAGTATATTAGTTATATCATATGTAGAACAGAACTTGTTCAAACTTATTTTAGAATTATTAACTTGTAACTATTGTATGAAGTAAGTTATAATCAGACATGGGGAATAAATTAAGAAAAAGGAAGCTATTAATATGAAAGAAGATGCAAAAAAGAAACAAGAATTATTAAAAAAGGATAATGCAGTTATAAAACAAGATTATATTATAAAGAAAGCAAAGAGAATGCAAAAAGTAGATGATATTATATATAGTAGTTCTCCATTTGTTCTTGCTTTAATCATTCAATTAATATCTTCTTTCCTTGGTATGTTTATCTATGGCATTGTTGTGGCAGTACAGGGAACACCAGATAAGAAGCTTTCACATATTGATTTAGGAGAGATAATTAACACTTCTCTTACCATGGATGCCTCTTTAGTTATATCAGTATTTTCTGCGATTGTATGTATTGTAGTATTCCTAGTGTGGTTTATAAAGCAAATGAAAACTGACGACAGTACTATAGCATTGCCTCCTATGAAATTCAAGCATATATTACTTATTGTTATTTTAGGTATAGGATTACAGATTGGATGTTCCTATATTCTCAATTTTATAGCAATGGTAAAACCTAATTGGTTCTATAATTATGGATTAATAATGGAGCAACTTGGAGGTGGTACTTCAATTGTTTCGTTAATATATATAGCAATAATTGGACCAATATCTGAAGAACTAATATTTAGGGGTGTACTATTTAATAAAACTAAAAAGGCATTGCCTCTATTCCTTGCCAATGTACAACAAGCATTTCTTTTTGGATTATATCATATGAATATAATACAAGGTGTTTATGCATTTATCATAGGAATGGTTTTGGGAAGTGTTTGTTATGGATTTAAATCAATATACCCAGCAATCATTTTACATGTTATAATTAATATATGTGGACTACTACTCGGGCAGATAACCATTGATGAACAATATCAGACACCTCTTGTCTTTAGCATTATAATTATTATTTCGCTTATCAGCATTGTTATTAGTATGTTTATGCTTAAAAGAGACTATGCTCTAAAAGGAGATGCAATAGTAAGAGATTAGATAATTAACAAGAGATAGCTAACAAGAAAAACTAACAAGAGATAACTAACAAGCGAGAATTAACAAGAATAAAAAAGTGAAAATAAACAGTAATTTAGATAGAACCCATTTATATAGTAGAAATTTTAATATATGATTGGGATGAAAGGATTAATTTATGATAAAAATAGGTTCTCATGTAGGTATGAGTGGAAAAAATATGTTTCTAGGTTCTGTGGAGGAAGCATATGGATATGGTGCAAATACCTTCATGATATATACAGGAGCACCACAAAATACAAGAAGAAAAGACATAAGTGAATTAAATATAGAAGCTGGTCTTAACAAAATGAAGGAATATAATATATCGGACATCATTGTACATGCGCCATATATTATTAATCTTGGCAATTCTGTGAAAGAGGATACTTTTTCATTGGCTACGCAGTTCTTAAGATTAGAACTAGAAAGAACGAGTGCACTTGGAAGTAAGCTAATGGTGCTTCATCCAGGCGCACATGTAGGAGCTGGCGAAGATATTGGAATTAATCAAATAATTAAAGGGATTAATGAAGTTTTAGAGAAAGACCATGAAGTGTACATTGCACTTGAAACCATGGCAGGAAAAGGTACTGAAATTGGCAAGAACTTTGAAGAAATAGCCAAGATATACGATGGAGTTAAATATAATGATAAATTAAGAGTATGTTTTGATACTTGCCATACAAATGATTCTGGGTATGACATTGTAAATGATTTTGATGGAGTTATAGATGAGTTTGATAAATTAATTGGTAAAGATCAAATTGCAGTATTTCATATAAATGATAGCAAAAATCCAAGAGGGGCAAAAAAGGATCGCCATGAAAATATAGGATATGGGGAAATAGGTTTTGATGCATTGAATAAAATAGTACATCATAAAGATTTTTTACATGTTCCCAAAATATTAGAAACACCTTACGTAGATTTAGATGAGAGCAATAAGAAAACATTGCCTCCATATAAGCATGAAATTAAAATGCTTAAAGAAGGGGTCTTTAATCCAAATTTATTACAAGAGATTAGAGCAGAGCAGATGTAATAAGAAGTTTAAAAAGGTTACTAATACTATCTAATTGGTAGTATTACAATGAGATGTATGATTATAGCATAGAGCAGTATGTAGTAAAATTGGTAAGCAGTATGCTTTAGTAGGACACGTGCGATTTGATAAGGGGTAACCTAGAAATAGGCTACCCCCTTATTTTATGTAGTAACTGAATTTTGCCTATTCTCCTAAAAAGGTTACGATGTTAGGTGTTAAAGCGGTTATAGGCCAACCGTCTTCATCCCATACAATAGTTCCAATTAACATAATACTAGGGCTATCTTTGCGGAAATATTCACTGACAAGATAGTACTTCCCATCGTCATCCAGGAATACAGAGACATGACCTGGCATAAATAATTCAGAGAGCCCTTTCGTAACAGGAGAACCGCCACCTTCTAACATGGGCTTTCCGTCTCGATCTACAAAAGGTCCATGGGCACTACTAGAACGCCCTACCCTGTTATGATATGAATTATCCATAGGATTAAAAGCGGTAAATAGGTAGTAATAATCTTCGCGTTTAATAATGTAAGGAGCTTCAATTGCTCCATTGTTTGCATGACGTTTGGCAATGTGATAAGTGTTTGTATTTGATTCCATAAGCAATCCTGTATCGGGATTGATCTGACGCTGATATATTCCATTCCAGTAAGAACCAAAGGTGAGCCATATATTGCCGCTCTCATCGATTATTATATTGGGATCAATACAATTGTAATCATCTCCTGTATAGGAACGAAGAACCATTCCCTTATCTACCCATTTATATTCAGGAGAAGTAGGATCGAGAGTTACGTTTTGGGCAACCCCAATAGCTGAATTTTGGCTTCCGGCAGTAGATATACAGTAATATAAATAATAGACATCCTTAATTTTATACACACCAGGGGCCCAAATGCCATAATTAGGTACTTCTTCCGATAGCCATAATGGATCTCCGGTATCAAAGACAGTTCCAACAAAAGACCAATTGATTAGATCCTTAGAAGATTTGATGCTAATACCAGGAGCCATAATATACATATAATAAGTGTCATTATATTTTATGATTTCAGGACAAGAAGAGTGGAATAAGGCTCCATCTACGGGTAGAATAGAGGGGAGTTCCTCTTGAAGTGAAACTTCTTCAAATTGCCACAACTGCCAATCTACATGTTCGAACTCCAATAATTGAGGTAGCGAAGAGGACTTTATTGTATTTTCTGTCAGACCTACGGTTAAATTAGATTTGGCTGATATAATCTGAAAGGAATCTTCTTGAGATTTTAATATCCATTGCTCGGCTAAGTTTTCGGTGTTATCTGAAGTTCTTACTTCTAAGTATGCTCCAGCTTTTTCTGAATCTTTACGGATGGCAATATTGCGGAGAGTGAGCAAAGACTGTATAGTGTAATAATTTCCCGTTAAGGTAATCCTCCAAAGTTCATCTAACATATTCGTATCTGAATATTGCCAGATTCCAGAACCATCAACCATACCGCTTAGTTGCATATTTAAAGCACGCCCCGAAGCTTTATTTTTAATTTTATAGATACCACCATCTTTTAAGATGTGTTTATTGAAGTTGTCTTCCATTTCCGCAGGGTTATTAGAATCGGGAAGTTGTCCTGTATTATTATTTACTTCGGTACTAGCATCCTTATATTCATTTTCTATGAGATCTATCCCTTTACAGCCAGAAAAAGAAGTGAAAATCAGTGCGGCTAACAGAATTAGTATCATATTGTTTCTTTTAATCAGTCTTGTCTTATACTTCATTATAAATCTCCATAACAATATTTTGAGGATAATCACCGAATTTTTCACCAAATAAGTTAAGACCTCCCATGTATTTGGCGTCAGGTTTAACGCCTATTTTAAATGACATATAATTACTTTTATCTAATCCCAAGGAAGTTATATTATGGTTTGAAACTTTTTTTTCATCAATAAAGCAACCATCATTTTTGACCCATATTTTTTTTAGATCTCCATATTGAGTAGAGGCATCATTCCACCAATATGGATTTAATTTACCTCTTCTGCCACCGTAATCACCGGTACATTCTATGATTCCTATTTCTATATTATTTATCCATATGCTTACATCAGAACGCCAATTGTTATTGTAACCTAAAGCCTCGGAACAGATTTCAAAGGTAAACTGTATCTTGTTAGCCGGAGTAGATTTTATAATAGTATTGGAGAAACGATACTCTAAGTAGCCATGTGTCAGCCAAATTAATTGTGCCTTATAACGTTCAGGGCTAAAAAAGCCATTGATGCTATCTTCTGCTCCTAAATCGGAAATTTCTGAAACAATTCCGCAAGGTGCTGAAACCTGATAGTCAAAGTAACAACCAATGGGCATATTCTCGTGAAATAAAAAATGTGGATTAATACTGATATGCCCTAATATATCAATATCAACTCTCGAAACTAAGACACCGCATAGCTTTTGTGCACCCTTTGAACCAGGGATTGGTTGAACAGATATCAAACCTGCCGTTTCTAATGTTTTTATATGTAGTGCTGCACTGGATAAGGGAATTCCAAAGTGGCTAGAAACATCGGATATAATAGCAGGCTTCATGGAAAGAAATTCTAAAATATCAATTCGAATCTGAGTAGATAGTGCTTTGCATACATTAACTAACTCATTGCGATTTTCCAGTTTTATCTTTAATTCTTCTTTCATTATAATACTCCTTCTTATTGCATAGTTGGACCCGAAAATTGCCAAGCGGATAATTACATCCGCTTGGCTCTTATCTATTATGGAAGTTCAAACTTTCTTAATAGGTAGGAATTGTTAAATTAAAATACATATTTAATTGTTAAGGGTATTCTACCATTTAAATGGTAAAAAAGCAATTGAAATTAATACAAAAAATATGTAGTAATACATTTCCAAGAATAAATCAAAAGCATTTATACAATAAAATTGTACTTAAAATAATAAATAAACAAAAATATGCACAAAATGATTGACAATATAATAGGATAGTAGTATTCTATAACTAAAGAACATGTATTTTTTAACCATTTATATTTTATTAATACATAAATAATATAGAAACAAACAAACTATTTATACATATAATATGTACAAATATATAAAATACTAGAAAACATAAGGAGTTTTAACTATGCTTAATCAATACCCTAGACCACAATACGAACGTACTAATTGGACGAACCTAAATGGAGAATGGAACTTTTCATTTGATGATAACAGACAAGGAGAGAAAGAGAAGTGGTATTTACGTTTCCCCACTGGGAGTTTTATCATGGTTCCATTTAATTATGAAACACCTTTAAGCAATATTAATGATCAAACAGAACATAATGTAATTTGGTATAACAAAAAGATTGAAATTAAAACAGACTCAGATAAACGCAACTTATTAAATTTTGAAGGTGTGGATTATGAGACAAAAGTATGGGTGAATGGAAGTTTTGCAGGTATTCATAAAGGAGGATATGCAGCATTTTCATTAGATGTTACTGAATTCTTGTGCGAAGGAGAAAATGATATTACAGTTCGTGTAGAAGATAGTATGAGCTGTGAACAACCAAGAGGGAAACAAAGATGGAAAAATGAGAATTTTGGATGTTGGTATATACAGACAACGGGTATATGGAAAACCGTATGGATGGAAAGTGTACCAAAGAATTATATGAAAAAGGTAAAAATGACTCCTGACATTGATAAGGCAGAGTTACATATATTGGCTAATTTCTCAGGAAGAAGAAAAGATGCAAAGACACAGCTTCAATGTGAAATTTTTCTTGATGGAAATGTAATCAACAAAACTATTATGGAAGTAGTGGATGAATATGCTAATTTAACCATAAAAGTAGCAAAAGAAAATGAGCCTTGGACGTTAGTATTATGGTCACCAGGTTCACCGAGACTTTATGATATACACTTTACATTATTAGAAGATGGTATAGAAAAAGATTTTGTCAAATCCTATTTCGGTATGCGAAAGATCTCAATTAGTGGAAATCAAATATTATTAAATAATCTTCCTATTTACCAAAAATTAATCTTAGATCAAGGATATTGGGAAGAATCTCATTTAACTCCGCCATCGGAAGAAGCGATTTTAAAAGATATTGACCTCATATTAGAAGCAGGATATAACGGATTAAGAAAACATCAAAAGATTGAAGACAATCGCTTCTTATATTGGTGTGATAAAAAAGGTTTATTAGTATGGTCCGAAATGGCTTCGGCATATTCCTTTAGTGATGATGGAATGGCTATGTTTACCAATGAATGGATGGAAGTTGTTGAACAAAACTACAATCATCCAAGTATTATTACTTGGGTACCATTTAATGAGAGCTGGGGAATAGAAAACATATTTACAAATAAGAACCAGCAAAAGTTTACAGAAGGTATTTATCACCTGACTAAGGCATTTGACAGTATGAGACCGGTTATTGTAAATGATGGATGGGAACATACCATATCCGATATTGTAACTCTTCATGATTATGTTGAAAGAGGAGAAGAGTTCTTGGCAAGGTATACGGATAGAGAGAGAATACTTAACAATGAAATACCATTTAATGTATCCAAATATGCTTTTGCTGAAGGTTATGAATATAAAGGGCAGCCAGTTATTATAAGTGAATATGGAGGAATTGCTATTACTAGTGACAGTGGATGGGGCTATGGTGAACAAGTAAAATCGGAGGATGATTTTATTGAACGTTTTGACAGCATTACTTCAGCAATTAAAAAATTGGATTACATATGCGGCTATTGTTATACCCAGTTAACAGATGTACAACAAGAAATCAATGGTTTTTACAATATGAAAAGAGAGCCAAAGGTAAATATAGAAAAGATTAAGAGAATTAATGATAAATAATTGTAGTTTATAGAAACAGTTAAAATCTAATTTTGGAAAGGTATAAGGTAGAATGAAAATATACAAAAACCCATTTGCTCTAGAAAATCAATGGTCTGAAAATGAATGTGGTGATCCGTTTGTAATGAGGTTTAATGGATTATACTACCTGTATTGTTCCAGTGCAGGAAATTATATAAAATGTTGGATTTCAGAGGATCTTATAAACTTTGAATATGCTGGCAGTGTATGTGATGAACCGGTTATAGAGGGAGCTTATGCACCTGAGGTTTGTTATTATAAAGGGAGGTTTTATATGATTACATCCCCCATTGGCAGCGGTCATTATCTATTGGAAGCGGAATATCCAACCGGTCCTTTTCATCTAATTAGCGATAATTATGGTTTACTGATTGATGGAAGTTTCTATATTGATGATGATGGAAAACAATATATGCTGCGAGCTGGTCATAAAGGTATTATCATTCACTCTATGCCTTCCCCAAATGAAATAAATGTGAATGGCGAAACCATTCCGGAAACATATCTAAATCATTGGACGGAAGGGCCCATGATTATTAAGCGGAACGGTTATTATTTCCTTACCTATACTGGAAATCATCTGTTGAGTAAAGGATACCGAATTGCTTATTGTGTATCTGAAACGAAACCAGACAGTGGGTATGTTAATCTAAAAAACCAAACGCTGCTTCTTGAAACAGGTTCGGAATTTCATGCACTTGGTCATAGCTCCAGTTTTTTAGCGCCAGATTTAGATAGTTATTTAATAGCTTATCATAATATAAATTTAGATATTAACCCACGAAAAAGAAGTATGAACATAGACCATTTGTACTTTAACGGCGCAAGAATGTATTGTAATCCCATTTGGTGGGAACAAGAAGCACACCCAATGCCAGAGTTTTATACAAGAGGCACAAAGAAACTTGAACTGTACCATATGAATAACAAAAAAGCGTATTGGATGACCACATACAGTACCAAAGGCAACTATACGGCTGAGTGGAATATTAATTCCAAAGGAGAAGACGTTAGTTTTGTATATGGGTTTTCTAATTCCCAGTATGGAATGATTACCATAAGAAAAGATTATTCTTATGAGATACTAGAAAATGGTTTTACAATTACCACAGGGCAGTTAAATGAAGCAGTTAGTTTTAATAACTATATTACTCTTCGCTATACTAGAAATGAGAATTCTTCTATGAATGTTTATATTAATAACATGTATCTTTGCAACTATCAGACTGAATTGTCTGAGGGATTCATGGGAGTATTAGATGCTAAGAACCAAGAGATTGGTTATATAGGATGCTCTTCGATTACTGAAGGGAGAGGGGATAAGGTAGTAAAAAAAGCTGTTCCGGGAAGGTTTGACGCTGTACATTGTATAGAAGATGTAGAGAAAAGAGTATTTACCGATGCAGGGCATAGGGTTTACAGTGCATTATATAAAAAAGACGAATGCTATACTTATCAGATAAATGTTAAAAAAGCTGGAGATTACAAGGTAATAGTACGAGTTCTTTGTAGTGAAGTAAGTATATGTATAAAAGCAGTTGTTGGAACATTAGAAACTACATTATGGAGGGAACTAGCCGGCATTAAAGATGAAGAAGGTTATGAGATGATAGAATTGGGGGTTTTATCAATTCCCAGTGAAGTACAGCAAATTATTTTGTCTTCTTTGGATAATGAAATAGTAATTGATTATTTTGAATTTGTAGAAAACTATACTATGGAAGCATGTACTATTATAGAAAGTGGAAATTTAGTAACAGATCAGTTGAATATAATGGGCCATAAAGGTTCAAAAAGCTTAATACATAAGTACTCTGGTTTTACATGTGCTGAAAATTTAGGAATGGCTTTTATAGGAGAAGATGGATTAGGAGATTGCAATATTCTAGTGCGTATTCACAAGAATAACAGGCCATCAGGTGATCTTTCTATTTATTTGCGGGCACGAAAAGAATCTTGGTTTCATGAACAAGTAAAAGAGTCATTGTTTGGTTATCGTGTAAAAATTGATTGTGATGGTATTTATCTATATCGCAATTCTTATGGGGAAGAAGCCCTTGCATTCTGTTCTATTAAAGACTACAAAACATCAAAAATAGAATTTAATATACATGCCAAACAATCTACTATAAGTGTATTTTTATATAATAGATTACTTATTACTTATAGTGACCCTGAAGCCTACTTGTTCGGGAAAATAGGAATGGAAGCAACAGGTGAAGGATTTGGATTTGAACATTTCTCTATATATTATGATTCACACTTATAAAGGAGAAAATAATGAGGAAAATAAAAAAAATAGCTTTACTGACTTTAATAATAGCTTTGGTATTTACTTCCGATTTGTTTTCCCAAAGTAATACATCTTACATGGCTATGGCGGGTAACGGAGGGGCCCTAGATGAACTGTATCAGACATATATGTCATTTGATAATATTCCAGATACAGATTATCAAAAATATATAAGTAGATATAAAGAGAGTATCTATACTGGTGATAGGATTACATACTCAGCTTCAAACTTTGAAGTAAAGGATTTGATTATCCGGGAAAGTGAAGAGCTGACACTTACTATTGAGGTGAAAGAAGCAGCAGCCTATGTATTAGGCTTTGATTATAAAACATTAGGTGAAAATATTCTTCCTACTAATATGGCTCTGGCGATAAATGGACAATATCCATTTGATGAATTAAAGAGACTGTTAGTAAGTGACATATGGTCTTCTGGTAAAGTAGAATATGATAGGTATGGAAATGAATGTATTGCAATGCCAGTAAAGTTACAGGAATGGAATAAGACTTATTTACATGATACTGCATTTTTATTTAGTGAACCATTGCTGATTTATTTTAATGAAGGCATGAATACATTAACCTTTAAAGTAAATGAGGGTTCTGTGGAACTTGGCAATCTGTATTTGGAGTATTTTACCAAACTGAAAGAAGATCCAAAAGAAGATGCATTAGGGAGTGCACTAATCCCAATTGAAGCTGAAGATATAACTTATAGAAATTCACCCAATATTCGTGTAGAGTCTGAATTTAATACAGATATAACACCTTATGATCCTAAGATTAAATTGTTAAATATGGTTTCAGAGACTTCCTTTAAAACAGGTGGAGTAAAAATAGAATATGAATTCCAAGTAGAAAAGGAGGGGTATTATAATCTTGCGTTTGATTATAGGCAAAGTACCAAGGCGGATTTTTCAGTATATAGAAATATCTATATAGATGGCCAGATACCTTCGGTTTCTTTTCAGAATATGGAGTTTCCTTATTCTACAAAGTTTAGCCGTATCACGGCGCCGGCTACCATTTATTTAACAGAAGGGAAGCATATGCTAACGGTTGAAGTCTCTTTGGATTATATGAGAAATTCAATACAAATATTAAATATGATTACAAACGAAATCAATGAATTAGCATTAGCTATAAATAAAATAACTGGGGGTAATACGGATAAGTACCGTGATTTTAACTTAGAACAATATGGCTTTGGAATTGAAGAAAAGCTGCTTAATTGGGCAAATAGAATTGAAGCGGTTCATGGTGCCTTGGCTTCCCTAAATGCAAATGAGATTAATATAGGTGAGATATCCCAATTAAAAATTGCAGTTGAGGGATTAAGGCGATTAGCCCAAAAACCAAATGAATTGCCCAAAAAACTAAATCAATTTTCTTATGGAACTAGTTCTGTAAGACAAAATATAAATAATGTAATAGAAAATATAAGCGTAAGCCATTTGGGACTTGATAAAATCATATTTTATCAAAATGATTCTAAGTTACCCCAAAAGCCAAGTTTCTTAAAATCCTTATCGTTAAATGTAAAGCATTTTTTATCCTCCTTTTCAAAACAAGACTATGCCCCAGACTATAATAAGGATAGTGATACTTTACAGATTTGGGTTGCAAGACCAAGGCAATATCTTGAGATTATGCAAAGAATGGCTGACTCAAATTTTACAAAAGAATATGGAATTAATGTAGATTTATCTATTGTACCGGATCAACAAAAATTAATTTTAGCCAATGCATCGGGGAAAGCTCCTGATGCAGCAATAGGAATCGGTTCTGGTTTAGTATATGATTTGGCACTAAGAGGAGCACTGGCTAATATGCGTAATTTTGATACGTTTAAAGTAGTTGGCAGTCGTTTTGCTCCGGGTATGCTAATTCCAGGCGTATGTGATGACGGTGTTTACGCAATACCGGAGACCTTTAATTTTTATGTGCTTTTCTATCGAATGGATATTATGGATTCCATTGGCTTAGAAATTCCAGATACAATGAAAGAAGTAAGAGAAATGCTGCCAGAACTGGCAAGACTGGGCTTAGGTTTTAATACCCACGTAGCAAATTTTCTTGTGAAAAACTATAATACCACCATTCCGTTTATATTTCAAAGCGGTGGAAAGTTAATAAACAGCGGGGAAACAAAAAGCAATTTAGGTTCTCAGGAAGTAATAGAAGGATTAAAACTCCTAACAGAAAATTTTACTATCTATGATATGGATTATGAGGTTCTTAGCTTCTATCAAGCCTTTCGTGATGGAAGGATACCTATTGGTACTTCGGATTATGGAACCTTTAACTTATTAATCAACGCAGCACCAGAGCTTGCAGATTCTTGGGCTATAGCGCCTTATCCGGGGGTTGAAGGAGATGATGGTGAAATACTAAGGTATACTTCAGGAGCAGCGGAGAGTTGTGTGATTTTTAGTTCAAGTAAGAATAGTGAGGCTGCTTGGAAGTTTGTTGATTGGTGGACATCCACAGAGGTTCAAACAGAATTTGCCTATACTCTCCAATCTACCATGGGTAATGAATATTTATGGAATTCCGCTAATTTGGATGCAATTATGGCTTCTCCTTGGAGTACAAAACATAAAGAAGTGATTATGGAACAGATATCGTGGACCTATGAGGCGCCAAGAGTTCCAGGAAGTTATATTATTGAACGTGAATTGGGAAATATTTTAAATAGGGTAGTTACTCAAAGCATAAATATACGAAGTGCTGTTGATGATGCCGAGAAGAAAATTAATAGGGAATTGCAACGAAAATTAGAGGAATTTGGTTATATTGACAGCCAGGGTAATACGATAAAGGAACTTATAGTACCTGATATTGATTTGATAAGGGGATGGTTACGATAAATGAAAAAAAAATTTAAAATAAATATAGCGTATTATTTTTTGTTGCCATATCTCCTATTATTCACTGTTTTTATTATAATACCTATTTTGGCAGCTATAATACTGGGTTTTACCAATTATGATGCAATTCAAATGCCGAAATTAGTAGGAGTGCTAAACTACATAAATTTATTAACCCAAGATGAAGTATTTATGCAAAAGGTGTTACCGAATACTTGTATTTTTGCATTGATTGTAGGACCGATTGGTTATGGATTGTCCTTTTTGTTGGCGTGGATGCTGTCACAGATTAGTAAGTTTCCTAGAACAATTCTAGCACTATTAATTTATTCCCCGTCTTTAACCTCCGGTGTTGCAATGGGTGTTGTTTGGAAAATCATCTTTGCGGGAGATCAAATGGGCTATATCAATTATCTGTTATTGGATCTTGGAATCATTAATGACCCGATACTCTTTTTAACAGACGGAAAATATTTATTGCTGATAATGATTATTGTATCCTTATGGAGCAGTATGGGAGTTGGGTTTTTAGCTATATTGGCAGGTATTCTAAATATTGACACTCAGGTTTATGAAGCAGCATCCATAGATGGTCTGCGAAATAGATTTCAGGAGATGTTTTATATTACCATTCCTATGATGAAGCCTCAAATGTTATTTGCAGCGGTAATGGCTGTAGTAAATACATTTTCCGTAGGTGCAATCGGAGTTCAGTTAAGCGGAAGTAATCCAACGCCCAACTATGCAGGACAGTTAATAGTAAACCACATAGAAGATTATGGGTTTATTAGATATGAAATGGGATATGCATCAGCAGTATCATTGGTCCTATTAGTTATAATTTATAGTATCTCAAAAGTTTCTAGGAAAATATTTCAGGATGATTAGTGGAAAGGGGCAAACATGCAGTACATATATCAATTTATTAAAAAGGCAGTAGTTTTAACTGTATTAATGACTCTATTCATACATCCTGTTACTGTTTTAGCAGCAGAAGCACCTTACTCCACATTAACTATTGATAAAGACGGCTATTTTGTAAATACTCAGGATGGTTATATACCATCTGTCGTTTATGATAAATTTGGTGAAGAACAATTAAAAAATCCTTCCGATCTGTTTATATCTTCAAAGGGCAGGATGTACATAGCGGATACAGGTAATAAACGAGTTCTCGTTTGTGATAAATTAGGAAATCTCCTAAATATTATTGAGGGTGAGTTAAAAGGTCCCACTGGACTATATGTGGATTCAGAAGAGAATATCTATGTTGCAGATCCAAAGTTAAAAAAGATTCTGCTTTATTCAGAGGAAGGTGTTCTTTTGCGAGAGTATGAAACGCCCATAAGCCCGTTGTTTTCTCAAGGCAGCAGATATGCTCCCAGTAAATTAACGGTAAATGCAGCGGGAAGTATTTATTCCATATCAGAAGGGAATGCCAATGGTATTTTAACTTTTAGTAATAAAGGTGATTTTTATGGATATTTTGGAGCCAACAACACTTATATCAGTTTCACCCAGATACTAAGAAGGTTTGCATTTACAGATGAAATGAGGAATGCCTTTCAAAGTAATGTACCTTCAGCAGCTATAAACCTAGACATCGATAAAAATGGATTAATCTACACGGTAACCCAAGGTTCTAGCCAAGATGGAATTAAGAAATTTAATATGGCGGGCAAGAACATGTTGTCTAGCGGATATGTGGATGGATTAGTTGTAGATATAGCAGTGGGTGATATTGAAAACATCTATACCATATCCAAACAAGGTTATATCTATGAATATACTAGAGAACAGGAACTGCTATTTTTATTTGGTGGCAAGGATGATGGTAAGAATAGAATCGGATTATTTGTATCACCATCAGCCATAGAAGTGGATTCTGACGGAAAACTTTATATACTAGATTCGGAATTATCTAATATCACCATATTTGAGCAAACTGAATATGCGGCAACTGTCCATGAAGCATTATATTTATTTCAGGAAGGATTTTATATCGAAAGTCATGAGCCTTGGAAAGAAGTATTACGTAAAAACACTTTGTTTGATTATGCTCATAGAGGAAGTGGTAAAGCCTTTTACCGTTTAGAAGAATATAGTGAAGCATTACAATCGGCAAGACTTGGTGGTGATTACAGAGGGTATTCCGATGCGTTTTGGGAACTTCGTAATGATTGGCTCCGTGAAAATATGATTAACATTTTTCTGGTCATAATGGTGTTCATAGGGACACGAAAAATTTTAAAGAGAATTAAAGATAGGGCGCCTGGTATTAAAGAAATCACCAAAGGTATTAGGTTCATTGGCAATAGGAAACTAATAAAAGAAATAGGATTTTTAAAGTATATGATAAAGAATCCTGCGGATGCTTTTTACGGAATTAAATTTGAAAATAAAGTTTCTGTATTTTCATCTTCTTTAATATATAGTGGATTTTTTATTATTTATATTATAAACAAATATTACAGTGGTTTCTTATTTAAGACAGTTGAAGACGGCTATTATGAATTAGGTACGGATTTTATATATGTATTTGGATTATTAGGACTTTGTTTAATCTGTAATAATTTAATATGCTCTATTAAAGATGGAGAAGGCTCTTTTAAGAATATATACTGTTCCTTTGCATATTGCTTGATGCCTTATATTTTCTTAAAGCCGGTAGTCATAGTATTAAGTCACGTATTATCCTTTAATGAAAGCTTTATAATATCTTTTATAAATTTTATTATTTTTTCAGGAATTACTATTTTTATTGTAATTATGATAAAGGAAATACAGGCTTATACGTTAAAAGAAACCTTTCGATGTATTTTCTTAACCATATTTACAATGATTATTCTACTGGCGGCAGGTTTTATCCTATTTGCACTTATTAAGCAAGTACTGGATTTCATAGTATCAATCTTTAAGGAGGGATATTATCGTGGCAAATAAAAAAAATATAGTCTGCTGTGCCTTAGCTAGTATTATTGTATTACAGAGCTGTTTTTTTGTAAGTGCATTTGCGGATAAGATAAATGCTAAGAGTCTAATTGAAAAAGAATCGGTGATAGATTCTAAAAACATTAGTAAAGATGCAGATGGAAAAGTAATGATTGAAAATGAAAATTACATAATGTATCTGGATGAGCTCACTCTTGGTATCGTGATTGAAGATAAGAAAACAGGATTTCGTTACGAGTCAACCAAACAAGATGAGAATTCGAATGTATCATGGAAAGGTTTTTTGAATTCAGGAATCTCCGTAGAGTTTTACAGTCAGCGTTCTACTATGCCGGAGCGTGTAGACCTACAAAAAGGAGATATAGAGAAAATCTTTACCTATTATAATAATGGTTTTGATGTGGTGCTTAATTATCGAAATTATGAATTCAGTATGTGTTTAGAAGTTACCTTGCTAGAGGATGGAATACGTGCGGTTGTGAAAAAAGATAGCATTACAGAAGGGGAAACATATAAGCTTGGATCTATTTACTTGTATCCTATGTTTGGAGCGACCAAATTAGATGAAGAGGCGGGGTATATGTTTGTACCAGAAGGAGCAGGAGCTTTAATTAATCTGGACCACAATCATAATAAATATAAAACTCCTTATAATAAAAAAATATATGGTACGAATGCAGGTATAGATAAATTTTCAACAAGTGAGATCTATAGACCTGCAGTAAAAGAGAACGAAGAAATTACAATTCCTGTATATGGAATGATTTATACAGAGAAAAAACAAGGTTTTCTAGGAATTGTAGAAGATGGCCAGTATAATGCAGAAATTTTAGCCTATCCCAATGGCGTAATAACGGAATACAACTGGATAAGTACTAAATTTAATTTTAGAGAGGTATATACCATGCAGACAGCTGCTTCCTCGGGTGTACCTACTTATGAAAAGGTACCTTATTTAAGAGATGTTGGCGTTGTTTTTAAGCTAGTATCGGAGGAAAAGGCAGATTACACCGGTCTGGCAAAAGTCTACCAAAAGTATTTGATAGATAGTGGTAATTTAAAGAAAGAAAGGGACAGCTTCCAAGTTAAATTAGATTTTTTTGGAGCTGATTCAAAGAAATGGTTTATTTTTGACGTAGTGGTTCCTATGACAACAATAGAACAAATGAATCGTATGATTACAGATTTGGTTGAAAATGAGGTAAAGGATGTTTTGCCTGTCTATACAGCATGGCAAGTAGATGGAATATCGCTTAATTATGGAAGTGGTAACTTTAAAATAGAGAAAAAACTTGGAAGTCAAAGAAAATTATTCTCCTTAATAGAGGAGCTTTCAGAAAAAGAGATTTCTCTTGTGCTTAAGCAGGACTTCCTCTTAGCAAATCCTAAAAGATTTTATAATACATCTACTGATATTGTGAAAGGTATTAATCAAGTTATTGTGGAAGAGCCAACTAACGCATGGATCTATAACTCCATGTATTACATGACTCCTTCAAGAACACTAGAATTTGCAAAAAAATTTATGAAGCGATACAAAGATACTCCAGTAAATAATGTTGCGATTTCTGAAATTTCAAATACGCTGTTTTCCTATTATTCCAATGGGAAGGTTTATTCTAGAGGAGATACAGCATATAAGTACCAAGAAACTATGGAAACTATGAATTCTCTCAATCTTTCACTTGAAAGTCCGGCTGATTATCTATGGCAATATACAAAGCAGTATTATAATATGCCGTTATCTACATCAGGTTATAGTTATTTAAGTGAAGAGATACCATTTATACCAATGGTTTTAAAAGGGTATATCCCTTATTGGGCTGATTATAGTAATTTTGAGGCCAATGAAACCAAGTTTTTCTTAAAGATGATTGAATACGGTGCATATCCAAGTTTTTTATTGACAGAAGAATCACCAAACCAATTAAGAAATACAAATTCATCCTATATTTATACTTCAGAATATAAGGTATTAAAACCAATGATTGAAAACTACTATCGGGAAATAGGCGATGTGCTTCGTTTAGTAGAAGGTACAGAAATTATATCACATAACTATATTAAAAATGACATTGTTTCTGTCATCTATGGTAATGGAATACAAATTATTATTAACTATTCCAATGAAAATTATAATAATGGAAATGTAGCTGTACCAGCAATGTCCTTCGTTGTAATTAAATAATAAAAAGAACTTGATTTTTATGTGTGCTAAAACACACAGACGGGGTAATGTGAAAATAAAGGGAAATTTTTAACTATCTTGATTTAAATGTGTGCTAAGGCACACAAACGGGGTAATGTGAAAATAAAGGGCAATTTTTCACTATCTTGATTTAAATGTGTGCTAAAGCACACAGACGGGAGTTTTATGAAAAAGAGAAAAAAATTGTTTAATATGGCTTTTAAGCATAGCATGACAGGACTAATTTTTGTAACCCCATGGATTGCCGGTTTTATTATATTTTTTCTTTATCCCCTATATCAATCTGTGGTGTATAGTTTTAGCAAAGTAACATTAACAGGCAAAGGAAGAAATATGTCTTTTAATGGAATCAATAATTTTAAATATTTCTTCTCTAAGGATCCGTATTTTATAGAGAGTTTAATTAAATTTTTTAAAGGAATTGTTTTGGAAGTTCCGTTGATTTTAGTATTTTCTCTCATTCTTGCATTATTATTAAACCAGAAAATTAGACTAAAAGGATTGTTTCGAACTTTATTTTTCCTTCCAATTATTGTTGTTAGTGGACCAGTTATGAACATGTTATTAAATGAAGGTTCTTCAACAATACCTCTAATCGAACAGTATGGAATTTATGAAATTATCGGTAATAATTTCCCTAACTTTTTAGTTGAACCAATTACTACATTATTTAGTCAACTAATATTAATTCTTTGGTATTCTGGGGTACCCATATTGATTTTTTTTGCAGGATTGCAAAAAATTGATATTGCGTTATATGAGGCATCCTCCATTGATGGAGCATCCGCTTGGATATCCTTTTGGAAGATAGTGATGCCTGCTATAAAAGGAATGATCTTAATTAATGCCGTCTACATCATTGTATTTTTGGCAACATCAGAAATAAACACGGTGATAATTTGGATCAGGGAGAGTATGTTAGACGCTTCTAATAGAGGATTTGGTATCGCTTCGGCAGCCGCATGGATCTACTCCATCAGTATTGCAATACTACTGCTAATCAGTTATTTTTTGTTTGGCAGGGAGGAAAAGAGCAAAATAAAACATGCACAAATTATTAGAAGGAGGGGCTATTGAAATTGATTGAATATATTAGGATAGCTAAGGCTAGGTTTTGGGGTAGGTCAAATAAAAGAGGTTCTATTTATATGGCCTGCATTTATACGATGTTAATTGCAATAGGATTTGTATACCTTTATCCCATACTGGATATGTTTGTGACCAGCTTTATGTCTTTACCCGACCTTTTGGATGCATCGGTAAAATGGATACCAACTTCTGTGACATTAGAAAATTATAAAGATGCTTTTGATGTTATGAAAGTAAAAACAACCGTAGGAAATACAATTCTTAGTGCTTTGTTACCGGCATTGGCACAAACTATTGTATGTGCATTAACTGGTTATGGGTTGGCAAGGTATGACTTTCCTTTGAAAAAATTATTACTTGCACTTATATTAGTTACGTTTATTCTACCACCTTATGTTTTAATGGTGCCTAAGTATACGATGTTTTCTGACTACAAAATAATAGGAACATTAAAAACTCTAATATATCCGGCATTATTAGGGCAGGGAACGAAAAGTGCAATATTTATTTTAATTTTCATGCAATTTTTTAAACAGACACCAAAATCTTTGGATGAGGCAGCTAGAGTGGACGGAGCATCGGAATTTAAGATTTTTTATGGTATCGCGGTGCCTTTAGCAGTTCCAGCTTTTATCATAAGTTTCTTATTTTCATTTGTATGGTACTGGAATGATACATACTTTACAGCTTTGTATATGGGGATTACAAGTGTAACAGATACTAAAGTAGTAAGAACTATGCTTCTGGAGCTACAGAATTTTGAGGCAAGTTATAAGCAACATATTCAAGCAGTATCCGGATGGGGTGCTTCCGTTATGGGAGAATCGGTTGCTAATGAAGCCATTAAAATGGCAGCTACAGTAATTACCATCTCTCCCTTGTTAATTATATATTTCTGCTTACAAAAATATTTTGTAGAAGGAATTGATAGAACAGGTATTACTGGAGAATAAAGAGTTAATGTAATTATGCCTTTTTGCTTAAGTATTCCGTTAAATCGTAGGTTATTTAAGTTTCAAATAGGTTTTAGTTATATCAGTGCAGGGGATATAACTAAAAGTACAATATTCTGCAATTATTATAAGAGGAGGATTTTTATATGGTAGTTAAAAAAATTATGTCAGTATTATTAATTCTATCATTAATGCTGACAACACTTACTGCATGCAACAGTAAAAAAGAAAATACCGCTACGGATGCTACTGATCCGACAGTCAGTGTAGAAAAAGACAATGATGACAGCAAAGATAATGTTGCTGAGGTAATTGAATCTGGTTTAGAACCTATGACAACAGATGAAATAACTCTTACCTATGCTTGTTGGGGGTTAGGAGAAAAGGGTGAGATTGAAGCAAAAAATAAGCAAATTGAAGCATTTATGAAAGCGTACCCTAATATTACAGTAGAATTTGTTACCATTGACCAGGCTACATGGAATGATGGACTTACTACTTTAGCAGCAACCGGAACACTACCTGATGTATTTTGGACGTTTTCTGTAACAGACTCTATCATGAATGAATGGGCATTAGATGTAACAGAGTTTTATGAAAATGATCCTGATGCACAAGAAGTTTATCCATCCATGATTGAAAATGCAAGAATAGATGGGAAAATATTCAGTATGCCAACTGTAATGTTCCCATACCTTACATTTATAAATAAAACTCTATTTGATAAATATAATGAACCATTACCATCTTATGATTGGACGATTGATGAATTTAAAGATATAGCAACAAGAATCACTCATCCTGAAGAATTTAATTTTGGTACATCTGCACCAAATTATTCTGATTATTTCCCTGCACAGTACAGTGATACTCAATCTGCACGCGGATGGGATGGCAGCAATTATAATTTCGATCAAGTATGGATTGATGCTATGAATTTGAAATATGATTGGATTGATAATGATATCGTTGAATGGGAGTCTGCTGAAGATAAACTAAAATGGCTAGGTGATGAAGGTGCATGGCCTCCTGGATTCGGAAGAAGTGCAATGCATTTTGATTGGACATGGACCATTGCATATTTTGAAGATGCAGTAAAACAACAATCTGGTTGTGAATTCTTGTATTATCCACAACCTAGCGGACCTTCAGGTAAACAAATGGCAGTTGTAGATTATGGTGTAGTCTCTGCAAATACGGAATATCCAAGGGAAGCTTGGGAACTTCAAAAGTGGACATCTTGGGGAGTAGAAGCTTGCTTAAACCGTTTAGAGGGATATAAAGAAGCAGGGGTTTCCGTTGTAAGTCGTATGCCTGTTATTAATAATGAAAAGGTGTGGGAAGCAGTATCTAATTATACAGATAGAGAAGATATTAAAGCGGTGTATGCAAGATTATCCAATATAGTTCCAACAGTTGGGTCAGTTGCTCCAGGCTGGGGTCAATTTGATACATGGATGAACGAGAATGGTATTTGGGCACAGTTAGATGAAAGAGAAGTTACACCTGCTGAAATGGCAGATACTTTAACTCAAAAAGCAAATGAATTTAAAGATGAGTGGTTAGCTAATATGCCACAATATTAATCTATAAGGGAAGGTTGTTTCATATGAAAAGTATATCCATTAATCCTAAGAGTTTTCACAAAAGCCAGATAAAATTCTATGCCATTTTAGTACCTTTGGCAGCATTTATGGCCTTGCCAATTCTATATATCATTAATCATGCATTTAAACCTTTAGGAGAATTGTTTGCTTTTCCGCCAAAGTTTTTTGCGGTAAATCCTACTTTGGATAATTTTACAAAATTATTGCAAACAGCCCAAACCTCAACGGTGGCTCTAAGTCGTTATTTGTTTAATACTTTGGTTGTAACATTAGCAGTAGTTTTATTAACAGTATTCGTTGGTACATTGGCAGGATTTGCTTTATCAAAGCTAAATTTTAAGGGAAAAGCAATTATATTTGAAATTAATACATTATCCATGATGTTTGTACCTGCTGCTGTACTCATACCCAGATATTTAGTTATTGATAAAATGAATGTAATGGATACTTACTTTGCCCATATACTGCCTTTGCTTGCTATGCCTGTGGGTCTATTCCTTTTAAAGCAATTTATTGATCAAGTACCGGATGAATTGATAGAAGCAGCAGTTGTAGATGGAGCAAGTATGTTTAAAGTCTATTACAGGGTTATTTTACCTTTAATAAAACCAGCGGTTGCGACCGTGTGTATCCTGTCATTTCAGCAAGTATGGGGGAATTTAGAAACTTCTAATATGTTTACCACCAGAGAAAATATGAAAACATTAGCTTTTTATATGAGTACTTTAGTGAATGCAAATAATACAGTAGCCGGGCAAGGAATAGCGGCTGCAGGCTCTCTTATTATGTTTTTACCGAATATTTTGTTGTTCATCTTGCTACAAAGTAAGGTAATGAATACCATGGCACATTCAGGAATTAAATAAAGTAAATTTTGATTCGAAAGGAATAGATATTTATGTATTTTGATAATAAACTTAGAATAATAATATCCGTATTAATGGTATCTGTTTTATTTTCAATGAATCCAAAGTTGACGTATGCGTTTAGTTTAACAGAAATAAATTATGGTTCCGGGGCAATCAGAAGTATGACAAAATGTTTGGATGGAAGCATAGTTGGAGGAAGAAGTTCAGGGCATGAAATTGAGGTATGGGCAAGTGTGGATAACGGAGCGAATTGGTCAAGAAGAGGTACCGTAGCAAGTAATCAATCCATAGAGTACGGAGATATTATGTTCCTTAGTATACCAGGTACAAATACAGTATATTGTGCGTTTCGTGAATACAATAGTACAAAACAATATTCGGTAGTGGTATGTAAAAGTAATAACAACGGACAAGACTGGGTTTATGATAGTACAATTATTTCAGGGCAGACACAATTTGTAGGTGCACCTTGGTTATTTATTGCAAATAATGGTGATATGCAATGCTATTATGATTCTGAACCATTAGCTTCTCAAAATGGAAATCATGGTTCCCAATGGATTGCCATGCAAGGAAGAAATGGTACAACTGGAAGTTGGAACAAGTATGGAATAGTAACTGCCTCAAGAGATGCAAATGCAGGTAAGTTTGTTCGGGATGGAATGCCGTCTGTAGTTAATTTAGGCAATAACCGGATTATGGTAGTAACGGAAGGGATAGAAGAGAATCCAACCGGTGGAGTATATGCAAATGTAGTAAGAGCTATTCAGTCATTTGACGGTGGTTATACCTGGGATTATGCAGGAAGAAGAATTGTATATCAATCTGGTTTTCATTCTGACAGCGGTAGAAGATATAATGCTTATTGCCCTGTTGCTATCAGAATTGGAAATGGACCTGTAGGAGTAGTATTTTGTACAGATGAGAATTTTGGAGGCATTCCGGATCCATCCCATCAAGATGTAGGAAGTAGAAGATCCCATATTAAATACATACGAACAACAACTAATTTTGAAACTTGGGGAGAGCTAGCCTCTATATGGACAAACGGAAGCAGTTCTTATGCGCCGGGAATGATAGAAACATCCCTAAATAATGTATTAATAACCATAGATCATTTTGGTGGCAATCAGCGATTTTATCGAATGATTCCGTAAGAACAATGAGCCTTCATTTTTGATTAATTTAGAAGTATTATGTCAGAATGAAGGCTCATGTTATGTGAAAACAGGAGAAAATCAGTATCATTGAATGTTAATAGGAAGGTGGCTATATGAAACTTCTAAAAAAATTATTATTAATTCTGCTAATGAACAGCCTTATGATAGTTTTATTTGGATGCCAAGGGAACCAAGAGAAAGATATTAAGACAGAAGGCCAGATGATAGAAACTATTTCTGAGAACGAAGAGATGAATGCAGTAGAGGTTTTTAATGAAATAGAAGATAAGGAACAAAACATGAATATAAGTGAAGAGGGGAATCTTATGTCAGAAGCAGGGATTGAGTGGGGAAAAGATGTTATAAGCGTATATAAACCATATGGTGGTGGTGTTTGGTATCCAAGAATGTATCAGTTAAAAAGCGGAGTTATATTATGTGGATTTGACACCAATGAAGATGGGGGAAGAGCTGTAATTAAGATAGTATACAGTGAGGATGGAGGATATACTTGGAGCAAGGAGGCAATTAGGGGAACGAATAGTCAGGAATATGATTGTGCCAATGCAAATTTCATAGAGCTAGAGAATGGAGATATTTGGCTTGCTTATCGTGCTAATGTATTGGAAGGAGAGGAGTACTATTCTTCCATTAGGGTAAATGTAAGCAAAGATGGAGGAAGAACATGGGAAGACCATTCCGTTGTGGCTGAAGAAAAAGGAGTGGGAGGTGTTTATGAACCTCAATTTCAATATATCGGGGATGAGATTTCAGTATTTTATGCTAATGATAGTTTAAATGCAGTAAAAAACCATAGACAACAAAATATTGAATATAAGATATGGAATGGAGATTCCTGGAGTAACAAATATATCGCCTCCGATGGAACGAAAACATATTCAAGAGATGGAATGCCTGTATTGTGCAGGTTGGATGATGGATCCTATGCATTGGTGATAGAATCAACTGCCCTTCATCCTTCCTATGAATTTATTATTCAATTAAAACTATCACCCGATGGTTATGATTGGAGTGGCCCGTTAAAAAATATCTATGTGCCAAATAAATTTACTAAAAAAGCGGGGGCACCATATATTGTAACCTTAAATGATGGAAGAGTAGCGGTTTCCTTTCAGACAGATGAAGATGCCACTAATAATGGAGATGGATTTTCAAAAATGAAAGTAATGCTGTCTACTGATTTGACAGGGAGTGAATTTTTACCATGTACAGAACCTTTTAGTACACCTGATGGGTATAGCAGCAGTTGGAATAGTTTATTAAGCTATAAAGAATCTATATTGGCTGTTACAAGTACAAATTATCCTGAATCAAGTATTATCCTTAGAATAGGTAAGGTAAAGTAATAACGTAAATACAAATAGGCCAGAGACATAGGCTTAGGGCCGATTTGTATTTACAAAGATAATGGAATAATCCAATGCGTAGATAATTAAGCTGTGTGTAAATGATATCTTCTATAGAACGGTTGTAGATGTGTTATTGAAAAATGGGGTCATTGGAAAAGTTCAGCATAGTGGGGTAGGTTGCAGTTATGGTACTTAGTGCGATACAAGGCCAGAACTAACTGCTTAGTACCGGATACTAAGGTAATGGTGGGTATCCTGCCACGGTTACCGTGAATAAAGAAAGCTTTAACTTTCTCTTGATAGCTCTTTATTAAACGATTGATATGGCGATCTAAACAACCGATTTTAAGAGCAGCTGTTTTCTTATTACCATTTGTGTCTACTAGTTTTTTTATGATCTCGTATTTATGATTTTCATTCATTGTGAGTAATACCTTTCTGATTGTGTCCACCTCATATATTTTTATGAGGTCTATTATAATGTATAAATTACTTTTTGGGATATAATCATTTGTGATACATTAAGACATTATCATAAATCAGTCATACTTTGTAAGTTTGTTAAATTTTAAGCTTGACTTATTTTTTCTTAAATGATATAGTGTACAAAGTCGTCGAAAAGAGTTAATCTCTTGAACAATTCAAATAATTCGAACAATTTAAATTAAAAAAACTTCTTGACAAATTTGTTTGAAAGAGTTAAACTAACTGAGCTGATTCGGTGACGGGTATGGCCATTGATTAAAAGCATGTAATGATGGGTTAATCAAATGGGAATCATCAACTTGTATTATATTATAAAAAATAAAATAAAAAACATGTTGACAAAGAGAACTGAGCATGGTATAATACAAAAGTTGCATTAAACGACATAAGTCGTCAAACAACACAATGAACCTTGATAATTGAACAGTAAAACAACCTTGAAAATTCTTAAAATTTTCATTCTATGACTCTTAATAGAGTAACCTCTATAAGAGATGAATAGAAACAAACCAAAACAGTAAACGTTGAGAAATCAACGACGGAAATAACAAATTGTTTAACTTATTAGTTAAAAGCCAATGTTAATTCTGAAAAGATTAAACTTTTAATTTGAGAGTTTGATCCTGGCTCAGGATGAACGCTGGCGGCGTGCTTAACACATGCAAGTCGAACGGAGTTTACTTATGGAAGTCTTCGG
>JAEWHU010000003.1 GCA_023387635.1 Bacillota bacterium | reverse complement strand
CTTTAAGTTTTCTTTAGTAATATCCAAATTACTCCTACCCCCTAATATTAAACTTAGAATTTAATTATACCATATCAACATATCTATATAATCCCATAAAAAATCCACGATATTTCTACCGTGGATTCTTGGCACTTATTTTGTAAATAACTTTTCCATTTTCTCTTTCGCTTCCTGAGGTAATGAATCGCTAAGATAATTCTGGTTTACTCCCTGAATTTTTTCTTGCTCTTCCCTAATTTTCTTAATTGTATCCTCTACCTCAACCTTTAGTTCTCTAGCAGACATTAACAAACACCCTTCACCTCTGACGATTACCTGCTGTAGAGCATCTGAGGTTGCAACCACTATATTGTATTTTTTGCTATTGTCGTGGGCAAATTTTTCGATATATTGGTCAGCTGTCTGAGCCTCTTTAGTAAATACCATATGGATATTATAATAGTCCACTATTTCCTCACGATGTCCCTCAACACGGTAAGCATCAAAGACAACGACGACTTCTTTATTATGAAAACCTTTATAGTCACTTAGAATATCAAGTAATTTCATTCTTGCACCATCCAGATTATCCTTTGCCATTTCACTTAGCTCTGGCCATGCAAAGATAATATTATAAGCATCCACAAGAAGATATTCTTCTTTATTTGTATAATCCTTAGAAGCAACAGGTTTATAATAAGTTTCCCTATATGGTTTATTAACTTTCCATGCAGATTTCCTTCCCTGGTTGGCATAGTAGGTTTGATTGATTATTTTGTCAATCTCATCTGGGCTAATGAAAGTATCTTCTGTATACACAGCTTGTTTTTGCATTTTTGAGCAGGATAGCTCTTCTTTTTTATCAAAATAACTTTCTAAATGCATATAATCCTTCACTTTATTCCATTCAACAATAAAACCTGAACCTTTATCACAGAATACGGAATTAGGCGTATTTCCAATATCTCTTTCAGGATCATATGATATGCGCTCTATAACATACTCAGAGTTATGACAGAGTTCATATCCTTTTAAACTGCAAAAGAGTCTTCCAGTACCTTTGGTATAGGCAATTACCTCTTTTTGATAATTTCTCATACCACTAACTGGGGCACTTCCAACTAAAACTGCGGTTTCACCGTCTGAATTAGCTATTTCGCAGGTACCGTTCATTTTGTCAACATCAGTCATAGCTCTTCCTAACATTTTTTCAGGTAATTCAAGCTGAAAAGAATAGTAAGGCTCAAGCAAAACAGATTTTGCCTCCATTAATCCCTGACGTACCGCACGCCAGGTGGCTTCTCTAAAGTCACCGCCTTCAGTATGCTTATTGTGTGCTCTACCCGAGACTAAAGTCATTTTCATATCAGTAATCTCTGAACCTGTTAAAACTCCTTTATGAACCTTTTCTTCAAGATGTTGTATAACTAGGTTCTGCCAGTTTCTGCCTAGTATATCTTCACTACATTTAGTTTCAAACACCAAACCGCTTCCTATCTCACCTGGTTCCAATAAAAGGTGAACCTCAGCATAATGCCTAAGTGGTTCAAAATGCCCTACTCCCTCAACTGTATTTGCAATTGTTTCCTTATACACAATTCCCCCTTCATCAAAGGATACATAAACACCAAAACGGCTTTGTATCATATTCTGAAGGATTTCGATCTGAACCTCACCCATAATACGAACCTGAATCTCCTGCAACTGCTCATCCCAAACAATATTAAGTTCAGGGTCCTCTTCTTCAATCTGACGTAGTTTTGGAATCATTGCTCTTGGGTCACACCCTTCTGGAAGTATCATCTGATAGGACAATACAGGCTCAAGCAGCGGAGCATTTGAAGCTTCCTCTACTCCTAGGCCTTCTCCTGGTCTAGCCTGACTCAGCCCTGTAACTGCACATATAGAGCCTGCTTCTACCTCACTTATTGCTTCAAATTTATTTCCAGAATATATGCGTATCTGATTTACTTTTTCCTCCCAGTCATGATTAGATAGAACATCCTTTACCTTTAGCCTTCCACCGGTAACTTTTAAGTGAGTAAGGCGATTTCCCTGATCATCCCTGCTTACTTTAAATATCTTAGCCCCAAATTCATCTGGATAAGAAGGTGTTATAGTATAATCAGCAATAACTTCCATTAATTGCTCAATACCCTCTAGCCTTAAAGCTGACCCGAAAATACATGGAAATACCTTTCTATCCTTAACAGCTTCCTTTATCTGAACGGTTTCAATATGTTCTGTTTTCAGAAAAGTTTCCATCATATTTTCATCACACATGGCTAGCTGATCATAAAAGTCTTCTGTATTTACCTGTTTAAATTCAACACATCCGTCATTTAGCTTCTTTTTCAATTCTTCTATTAATCTGCCCTTATCAGTCCCATTTTGATCCATCTTGTTCACGAATATAAAAACCGGAATCCTATACATTTCCAGAAGCCTCCAAAGAGTCTTTGTATGTCCTTGAACACCATCTGCACCATTTATAACTAGTATTGCATAATCTAATACCTGTAGCGTCCTCTCCATTTCAGCAGAAAAATCCACATGTCCTGGAGTATCCAGCAAGGTTATTTGATAACCATTGGTTTCAAATATTGCCTGCTTGGAAAAAATAGTGATACCCCTTGCCCGCTCCAGCTCATAGTTATCCAAATATGCATCTTTATTATCTACTCTTCCTAATTTTTTAATTTTACCGCTCATATAAAGCATACCCTCTGACAGAGTTGTCTTGCCAGAATCAACATGAGCTAATATTCCAATTACTATTTTTTTCATATCTATTTCAAATCCTTTATCTTTTCTTCTCTTTTGGATGTTTATTTAACATAGATCTACACATAACAATTGTCTATTAATATTTTTATAATGAAATTATATCATATTTTTATATGTTGACTCAAAACAATAGAAATTAGATCAAACTAGTAAAAACCCACAGCATCTTTACCGTGGGTTTCAATATCTAATAACTATAATTTTTCCAGTATAACAATTAAAATATATTAGAGATACTATTGGAAAAGGTAATATAAATATTCCTGCAAGTATCGCTTTCAAATTACTTATAAAGTTAAATATATTTCTTCTCTAATTCTTCTAAAATTGCTATATTTCTCTCTTTAACATCTATAGTATTATTTTCAAAATCTAAGCATTTCATATCTATCTTTTTTAAAATTTCTTTATCTAATTCTTTTTGAGCAAACTTATATATAGCATTATCTTCTTTATCAATATGTCTTTCTAGTAAATGTGTATAAGAAATTGCATTTGCTATTACATCTAACTTAGCTTCTTCGTCTCCATCTTTTAATTTTTCAATTGATTCATTTAAGCTTCTTACATATAATCTTCCAAGATCATGCTCTACAAGCATCCCATGTTTTACAATTACCTCAGCAGTTTCTCCTAAGTGTTCAACCATTTCATAAAAAAGTAGTACTTCTTCTTTTTTATGGTGATGATTATCTGAATATTCTTTAATAAAATCTATAATTAAATAAAAATCCTTATAATTTATATCTTCACCTTTTAATATATTTGAACATGCTTTTCTAACTACTTTAAGCATACGCTTTATATATCTGTGTTCTTCATTCATTATTTCTATTGCATTCATACTTCCTATCTCCTTATAAATTAACTTTTATTAAATAACCAATAATGTATTTTTCCTAAAAATAAACTCATATTATTTCCTCCTATGTATGGAAATTTATTTTAACTTACTTAAAACACTTTCTAATTTCTCTTATAGTTATCAATAACTAAATCACTTAGATACTTGATTACTATATATTAAATTATAAACTAATATATCTTAATTTTATGTAATCTAAATCACATTTTTAAGAATAAAAAACCACATTAACAAGGTTGTCAATGTGGTTTCCTAGATTTATTAAATATAATATTATCCTTTATAAGATATATTATCACTTACTATAGAATTTGGATCTGTTCTTATATATGGATCAACATATGTTACTCCGCCACTTGGAGTACTTCTGTAATGACCTTTTACACTATGTATATTGTCATTTATTCCATCTCCGTTTAAATCTTGGGTATTAAAATTAGTTCCATGGTCATTATTGTACCCATCTCTAAACGATACAAAATCATCAGCCATAGAACCTCCAGCATGTAACACATCATCTATTAAATCCCCTACCGCATTAATTATAAACGGTATTATCATTAAAAGTATAATCAATGGAGATGAGCCCATTATAGATAGAGCAGATTTAGCTGAGTATTCATTTCTATAAAGCCATTTTAATATTATATGTAGTATTAATCCTGAAAATAATCCAATTATAAAAGCATTAATAAAGTAAATAATTTCATAGTTTATACTTAACATATACAATACTTTATCTATTGGATAAGTTAAATAATATAAATAGTAACCAAATTTTCCCACAATTATAGCTGGCATCAAATATACAAATATTCCTGCAAGTATAGCTTTCAAATTACTTATAAAGTTAGATATTTTTATTATAAAAAATAGTGCTGAAACTATAACCCCTAACATTGGGTGTATCAAGGAAGCTATAGTTGTAACTATCAAAGAAAATATCATATAAGAAACTATTCCTCCCATTTTAGGAACAACAGTTATAATAAAAAATATAATTGGTCCCCAAAATGCAATACTCGGTTTAATTACAGAAAGTCCACAAATTATTGTGTAAAGTAATACTGCAATTTTATGATCAGTAGTTTTTGATTGTATGATTTCCCAAGATTTATGTGGTGATATTTTATTATCTATTAATGTATGTACTTCCATTATTCCCTTCCTACCTTTATTCACATATTCAATATTTATTTTAACATATTTATTAATTATTTCTACTTGTATTTTAATTAAACAATGCTATAGTCTTTTTTCTTCTAATAGTTTAATTACATATAACTATATATATAAGTATTTAGGAATTATAATTATTTATTTAAATATTCTTTTATCTTCTCTCTATAATCACTATACTTATCCCTGTCAAGGCTATAAGATTTTTCACCCCATCCCCCTCTATACATAGGTATAATGGTTCTTTCTAATTTATTATTTTCTGGTTTTATAAAGTTTAAACCCTCATAACTTTCTTTCGGTTTCACCTGCTTATAGCAAAGAACTTTCATTATTTTAAGTGCAGTAATAAATACAGGTATATCTTTATCAAATAAATC
>JAEWHU010000375.1 GCA_023387635.1 Bacillota bacterium | reverse complement strand
CCATTATTCTACATTTTGAACTTTCATATACTCCGAAGCAGAGGGATTTAGAATGTTCTTTGGATTATGCCTCTCTTTTTTATGTCTATCATTCTCTTTTTTCTTCTCAAGTCCATTTATTTCACCTGCTTTTTGTATGGCAATCTTGGCGAATATGGGACCGGATACTTCATATATGAGTACACTAAACATAATGATTGTACTTATTGCCACAGCATGTTCTGGTAGTTGCTGCCTAACTAATACAATTAGTCCTATTGAGATGCCACCTTGTGGTAACAATGCTAGTCCTAAGTTTTTTGTTACCACAGGATCCGCTTTCACGCCTTTTGCCCCAAGGAAAGCACCAATCATCTTACCTCCTGCTCTTGCAAATACATAAGCTATCCCCATAAGCCCAACGGTTTTAAAAGTACTTAGATTTAAACTGGCACCTGCTAAAGTAAAGAATAAAATGTAAACTGGATTTATAAAATCATTGATTGAATCAAATACTCTTTTTGATTTATGTAAGTAATTCACCACCATCGTACCCATCATGATACAGGTTAAAAGGGATGAAAAACCAAGTATTTTTGAAAGTCCTGTGGCTACACCAATAGCAACTAAAGATATAGCCTGTAGATTGTCACGACCCGTAGATTTTTTTGCTATTATTACAAGTAATGCACCAAGTATTAATCCTAGTACCAAAGAGCCACCAATCTCAATGACTGGCTCACTAAACATCTGTAATATGGAATACTCCTGATTGCCTATTGATAACTTTGCTAAAGACATAGCAATACCAAAGGCCATTATTCCAAACACGTCATCTAGAGCAACCACTGGTAATATGGTCTTAGTTAAGGGTCCATAAGCTTTATATTGTCTCATCACTAAGAGAGTCGCTGCAGGTGCTGTGGCTGCTGACATAGATGCAATCACGATACTAAATGCAAATGGTTGATTAAATAGATAATACATAACAAAAAAGACGATTGCAATCGCTCCAATAACTTCCGCTATAGTAATAATAACGATTGATTTCCCTAGCTTTAACATATCCTTAATTATAAATTCACTACCAATAGTAAAGGCAATTACAGCTAAGGCCAACTCATTAATTACAGAAAACGAGTTCATGTCACCTGCACTAACGAACTTAAAAAATGAGGGTCCAAGAAACAACCCTGCCACTAAATAACCTGAAACATTAGGTAGTTTAAATATTCCTGCTACCTTACCTCCAATAATGCCAACTAATAATACAATGCTAATTTTTAATAATAAATCCACTTACCATTCCTCCATCATAATATTAAACCTTATGACGTTCATTAGCGCATTTCATATATACTGACAAATTATATGATGTGACCTCCCTTCTTGTTCAGTCTGATTTTATTCATGAAAAAAGCGCATATACAAACTCAAATTGCGTTCTCAAATTGAGATTCGTCATACGCTTGGTGTACTCCTATGAGGTTAGCTGACGGGTTAGGGCTCCCAAGTCGCCCCTCTTATAATATAAAGATTCACCCCTATAACCTGGGTCCCCCACTACCATGGTGATATTTGGAGTTGTTTTATTAAGCATACCATAGGCAGGAGTGATAGTCAAATTTTAGAATTTTTGGGATTGGGTTTAGTTTAGGCTAGCTTATAACTACATCTCAATAGTAACGTAACATATAAGCGGATGAAAATGCAAAGAGGTGCAAATAAAAATAATAGCTGCGTAACGATGAATTTTAATAACTCACCAACACGCAGCTAAGTATAGAATCTACTTAAAGTATTATTTACTTAAATATGCATCAATATCATAATAATCATCTAAGTATTCTCTTGTATTTTCTATCATTTCTTTAAAGAGCGTTTTACCATCTTCTAAAGATAAGCTAGAGCATAATGGTTGATGTAAGAAAGATGAAAAAATCTTATTTAAATTTCGTTCTTTAATACCTTCATATAATTCTTCGATATTATATAGGCTTCTCATTACAAGATCTTTTACTTCATTTGGTAGTGGATTAGCTACGACTGGTTTAACACAGTCATTGGAGAACACGCAGTTCGTTTCTACAATTGCGCCCATTGGGAAGTCAGGCATCTGGCCAACGTTTGGCATATTTACATTGGATACTCTTGTTTCATAGCCTAAAATAGCCTTGATTAGTTCCACTGCTTCTTCACTGGACTTTGTAACTTCTACTGCTTTCTTACCTTCTGCCATATCAATAGATTCCTGCACTCGCTCAGCTTGTTGTTTTTCTCTAAAGTCAACTGTAGTTAAAGCGTACTTCCAGAATTCAACCTGCGCTGGATCTTTTAGATACCAATTGTGATTCATGAATTCTACTAAGTGACGGTCACCAGCTGCACCTAATACACCATAGCGATTATACATATCCATCTTAACACGATTTGCATAAGCAAATGTACTTGTTTTATAAAGGTCTGCTGCTCCAGATTCGTAGTATCCTTCTTCATAGAATTTGTCTATGAATTCTGGTAAAAGCTTTAAGATATCAACATTTTTATATTTTGCTTCTGTAATCCATGTAAAGTGATTAACACCAGAACAATCTGTATAGATTTCAGTACGATTAGGTCGTTCTATTCCCATGATTTCTTTTAATACACAACATAGTAAATCTTGTGCATGGAATACTTCATGGCAACAACCAAATGCTTTAATTTCTGGGAACGTATCATATAATGCTTTTACACAAATACTCATAGGATTTGTAAAGTTGATAACCCAAGCCTTTGGACAACATTCCTTAATTTTCTTAGCAAAATATTCATAGATTGGAACTGTTCTCATAGAACGAAGAACCCCTCCTGGGCCAGCGGTATCACCTACACTTTGATAGATACCATATTTCTCTGGTTGATGAACATCAGAACGCATTTCTTTGAACGTACCAGGTAAAATAGATATTACAACAAAAGTAGAATCTGCTAAAGCTTCTTCAATCGTATCACTTACTGTGTAATTCCATTTCGTTACTGCGTTTGGAGCTTCATTAATACGCTCACCAATCTTTTGATTACGTATTGCAGATTCCTTATCGGTATCAAAAAGTGCAATTTCACCAGTTAAATCCTCTGCCAATGCTAAATCGTTCATAAAAACTCGTGCCCATTGTTTTGAGCCACCGCCTAAATAAGCAATTTTAATTTTTTTGTTTATTGTATCACTCATAATAAAACCTCCTGTTGTATATGTACATCATTGTTTACTCTTATATTTAATAATGAATTATTCTTACAAGTTCTGCTCTTTCTTCCTCGTTTGGTGTAGGTAAAGGAAATGTCACAAAGTTATTATCTATGACTCCTTTTAGTTGCAGTGCACATTTTATATAAGGTACAAAAGGTGTCCCAACTTTATATATGTCCATTAATTGATCTATTTTTTGTTGAATCTTTGATACTTCACATAAATCATTGTCCGCAAATGCTTTTATCCATGCAGCACAGACATCTGGAAACAGATTGGAAAGGCCACCGATACACCCGTCACCACCTGACAAAACATTTCTCGCAAAATTGTCATCAAATCCACTGTAAATTCGAAATTCTGGAAACTCTGTCTTCACTAATTTTATTAATTCTCTAGTATGATCCACACCTGAGATTGTGTCTTTGTATCCAATAATATTTTTATGCTTTTTAACCAATCGTAAGGTCACTTCATTGGATATGGAATATCCAGTACGGTCTGGAAAATTATATAAATAGATGTTACCTTGAATACTTGAAGCCAAATAGTCATAATACTGATATACACTCTCGTCTGACATTGAAAAATAATATGGAGGAATGATAATAACAGCATCTGCTCCACAAGAAATTGCATAGTCGGATAATTTGACAATTTCATTCACTTCCATACTTGTTGTGCCAATAATAACTTCTGTTCGCTTATTTATGTATTCACAAGCAAATGAAATCAATTCTTTCTTTGTTTCCATACTTAATGCAAAGAACTCACCTATGCTTCCAAGAAGTAAAAGTCCACTGACACCTTGTTCTATAAGATAATCGTAGAGTTTCCCTTGATTTTCTTTATCTAAGTTACCATTCTTATCAAGTACAGTGACTACTGGTGTTATATATCTACTGTTCATTTAATCCCACTCCTTCAATGATATGTTAGTATCCAGCGCCCTCCATAGCGGATTTCGCATGTTCGGTATATCGTTTAAAAAGACCTTTACGTTCTGGCAGCTTTTTAAGCCCCTCTTCGCTACGCTTTTGTAAAATTTGTTCAATTTCTTCTTCTGTTAATTCCTTACCATTAATTCCAACAATATTAATTGTTCGCTTATCAATGTCATAGGCAATAATATCATTTGTTTTTATATATGCAAGTGGTCCACCCACTGCTGCCTCCGGTGTAATATGGCCAATAGCTGCACCCCTTGTCGCACCTGAGAATCTTCCATCGGTAACTAAAGAAACCGTACCATTTAATGTCGTATCACATACAATTGCTTCGGTAGTCATTAGTAGTTCTGGCATACCGCTTCCTCTTGGCCCTTCATAACGAATAACAATAATATCTCCTGGTTGAATATCGCCTTGCACTACCGCTTGATATGCATCCTCTTCGCTGTCATAAACACGGGCTGGGCCTTTATGACTTTGTAATTCCGCGCAGCAAGCTGCATACTTTACAACAGAGCCCTTTGGAGCTAAATTACCTTTTAAGACTGCAATAGAACCAATTTCTGTAGCCTTTTCCACTGGGAAAATCACTTCATCTCTGCTAAGTTTATAATTATTTAGATATCCTAGATTTCTCTCAAAGAAATTGTCCGCTTCTAAATCTTCTAGATTTTCACCAAGTGTCTTTCCAGTTACCGTCATCACATCAAGATGTAAATAATCTTTAAGGTAATGTTGCACCATAGGAATTCCACCTGCAAACCAAAATGATTCCGTTAAATGCACTCCACTAGGATTGATATTACCAAGATGGGGAATCTTATGATTAATTTCATCAAATAGCTCAATGGGAATCTCAATACCAATCTCTCTTGCAATAGAAGGCAAGTGAAGTGTAGCATTGGTAGAACCACCAATAGCACTATGAATCATAATTGCATTCTCAAATGCTTCTTTTGTTAGAATTTGACTTGGGTCAATCTTCTTTTCTACTAGATTCATAATTGCTCGACCTGTTCTTCTTGCATATTGAAATATATCTCTCATTGTAGCAGGAACTAATGCACTTCCTGGCAAAGCCATTCCAAGTGCCTCTGCCATACACTGCATTGTACTTGCTGTTCCAAGAAAAGTACAAGCTCCAACGGAAGGACATCCCGTTAGCTTATAATCCCTAATCTCTTCTTTAGTAACTGCTCCCTTTCTTTTTTGCCTTAGAGAAATATCGCCAGCAACTAGCGAAGTAGTCATATTAGGGCCTGGTCTCATACTTCCACCTGGCATAAAAATAGAGGGAATATTCATACGAGCAATTGCTTTTAAGTGAGCTGGAATTGATTTATCGCAAGAACTTGATAATATCATACCATCCCAAGGAATTGCGCTAGCATGTACTTCTACCATATCTGTGATAGCTTCTCTTGATGCTAAAACAATATTCATTCCAGCATGCCCCTGTGCACATCCATCACAGACATCAGTTACATGATAAAGCGCTGGGTATCCACCACATTCTAATACCCCGTATTTTTCTTGTTCTGATATCCCAGATAGATGAGTACTTCCAGGATGAGAATCACCATACACATCCTCAATTAATATCTGTGGTTTAGTAATATCAAGTTCATCCCATCCAGAACCAAGTTGTAATGCATCAAATTGTGCCCATAGTGCTCTTTCTTCTTTACTTTTTTGCTCTATCATACAAAACCTCCTAGCCTTTTAATCCTGATGTACTAATTCCTTCTACTAGATATTTTTGTAAAGTAATAAATATGAATACTGCTGGTAAAATTGATAAGGTTGCCATGGCAAACATTGCACCATAATCGGAAGAAGAACCAGGATCAGAGAATAATTTTAATGCTAAACTGACAGGATATTTCTTGGAATCATTCACATACATTAATGCAGATAAAAAATCATCCCATCTCCAAATGAAGGAGAAGATACCACCAGTAATTAACGCTGGTGTAATTAAAGGCAATATAATTCTACGATAGATGCCATAATAAGAACAACCGTCTATTTTAGCTGCTTCGTCAAGTTCTCTTGGAATACCATTAATAAAGTTTATCATTAGATATACAAAGAACCCTTGAATTGCAAAAAAGTAAGGAACGATTAGTGGTAGATAAGAACCAACCCAACCAAGCTTTTGATACCATAAATACTGTGGGATCATTAAGATTTGCTGTGGCAACATCATTGATAATAACATACCAACGAATAGTATCCTCTTTATACGGAATTCACATCTTGCAAGACCATATGCCACAATAGATGATGATATTACAGTTCCAATGGTTGCTGTCACTGCGATAAAGAATGAATTAGTAAAGAATGTACCAAACCCTATCTTAGCAAATCCTTTCCATCCAGTCGCATAGTTTTCCAATGTAAATTCCCTTGGAAGTAATTCTCCTGCAGTCGTAAAAATAGTTGAAGTTTCTTTAAACGAACTCATTATCATCCATATTAATGGATAGACCATAATAATACCAAATCCAAATACCAGTATATGATAGAGGATTCTATTTAATCGACTTTTTTGTTCCATCTTCTATCACACTCCTTCCTCATATACCCAAAACTTCTTCGTTGCAAATAAAACGCCTGTCAATATAGCAATTAAAATTAACATTACCCAAGCAAGTGCCGCAGCGTAACCTGTGTTATAGAATTCAAATGACTGCTGATACATATGAACTGTATAGAATAACGTGGAGTTCAGTGGTTTTCCCTGTGTAATAATGTAACACTGAGTAAAAGCTAAGAATCCATTAATCATCTGCATTACTAAGTTAAAGAAAATTGTTGGTGTTAATAATGGAAGGGTAATCTTCCAGAATTGATACCCTTTTGTTGCTCCATCCACTTTTGCTGCTTCATATAAAGACGATGGTATTTGCTTTAAGGAAGAAAGAAAAATTAACATGGAAGAACCAAATTGCCATATTGCTAAAATAATTAGGACCCAAATTGCAGTTTTTGTGTTACCAAGCCATGAAAACTCTGTATTAATACCAATCATTCCTAATAATTTATTAATAACACCATCCATGGCAAACATTCTTTTCCAAAGAATAGAAACTGCTACAGAACCACCAATAATGGATGGAAGATAATATGCCGCACGATAAAACGCTGTCAACTTTGTATTACGTAATAATAACATAGCAACTAACAATGCAAAAATAAGTCGAAGCGGTACAGAAATAAATGCAAATTTAAAAGTTACGACAATAGATTTAAAAAACTTATCGTCATTAGTAAACATCTTAATATAATTATCTAGACCCACCCATTTTGGGGCTGAAAGAATATCATATTGACAAAAAGAATAATAAAGTGAGATCAACATTGGTACAATTAAAAATAGTAAAAAACCAATCGTAAAAGGTAGAGTACAGATAAAGCCAGTACCACTTTCTGTGTTCAATCGCTGCTTTAAGGTTAATTTTTTCTTATTCATAAATCCTCCTTGAAAAAGGACAAACTTTAATAGTTTGTCCTTCTTTTTTTCTAATTTCCACCAAGCATTTGATTGCCTTTAGTTAAGAGTTCTTCTCCAGCTTCTTCTGCTGTCATCTTACCATAGCAAACCCTTTCTTCAAGTTGGTCAATTAGGTCATAAACTTCACTTGCACCGTCTGGCGCTGGTGGATTTAATGTTGAACAATTAGGAGTAACTACATTGTTTATAAAATTGATTACTTTATAACTCTCTGGATCTAACTTTGGTGCAATTGCACTAGCAATATTAGAAGATGCTGGAACGCCACGTTCTCCTAATAACACTTCATTACATTCTACTGAATTTGTCACATAGTCAAGGAATTTAACAGCTTCTTCAGGAGCTTTACTGTCCACTGTTACTGAGAAGAATTGACTTGGTTTTAAGTAGTTAGAAGCTTTTGGATCTTCAGATGGCCAAGTAGTAATTCCAATTTCTACATCTTCAGGAGCTGCGTTTTGAATTGCAGTTAACTGATTGGAATAGTATAATGTACACCAAGACATACTACCAGGATTAGAACCGTATACCAATGGATCTTGTTCTACAGAACCAATAGTTCTTTCTGCGAAAACAGAAGGTTCAAGATGCCATCCCTCTTTTATACCATTTTCATATAGTCTAAAGAAATCTGCGAATGCTTCTGATGAATCTGTACCAAATTTATTACCATCAAATAATTGAATTCCTTTTCCACGCATAAAGTATTCAATGAAGTTATCACCATTATTATAAGCAATATTTGTCTTATATCCAGTCTTTTCATATACTTCACGACAGACATCAAGGAATTCTTCCATAGTCATATGATCTTTAACTACAATGCCATTCTTATCTAATAATGTTTTGTTGTATAAAAGTGATGGAGCATTTACACCATTACAGATTGCATATATTTTCCCGTCTACAGTCGCTGCATTAATAACACCAGGATCTACATTGTCAACATTTAAAATTCCTTGATCAATGTATGGTTTTAAATCTACTAATAAATCATTGCTCACATATTGATTGATGTATTTGTAATCCATCTGAACGATGTCTGGTAGAGAGTGACCTGCTGAAGAAGTTGCTAATTTGTTCCAATAATCAGCCCATTCTGCAAATTGTCCATCAAATACAACATTAGGATTCGCTTCGCTATACATATCTAGTACTTGTTGCGTTCTTTCATTTCTTGTTTGATTTCCCCACCATGACATTACAAGTTCTGTTTTTCCATTTGTTGTTGATGAATTTTGATTGTTATTGTTTCCATCACTACCTGCTTTTCCACAAGCTGCTAAACTTAATGCTACCATAGCACAAGTCGCTACCAACGCAAATTTACGTTTCATAAAAATTCCTCCTATTTTTTTACTTATTACATGTTTCTATGTAACATGCTTAAATTATAAAACATGCCTTATTATTTATTAATACAAAAAACCGTGTACTTTGTTCAATAAACCGTTCATATTAACATTTTTCACAAAAATATATGCACTATTTAGTATTTTATTGTTTATACTTGATTTTTTTTGTATTATTGTATAGAATTGTATAAACAATCTGACAAATACATTATAAAACTCTACTTATGGGGGACGCTAATCATGTTTCACAACATCAGTTTTTATTTTAACAATTGGTCCTTAAATCGAAAAATTCTTAGTATTACCATGTTTGTAAACATCTTAATGATGAGCATTGCGTCCATACTAGGAACAAGTATTTTAGTTCGTAACAACAACAAACTACTATATGAATCTATGGCAAATGTACTCTCCTACTCAGCCAACGATATCAGTAGTAACTTAGATGAAATTGGCAGAATGACTAATATGATATTAGCAGATGACACAATACAAAGACAATTAACTATTATAAAAGAATCAGAAGATACTTAAAAACGTGCCTACGCTTACCAGGAGTTATATGCCACAATTCAAAAATACTATTTTGAATTTAAGACGAATCATATTGCATATGTTTCCTTATATAATGAGTACTTTACAACAAGCTCTTATCTCCATAGCAAGAAAAAATTGCCTGAAGCTACATTGTCAACTCTTATTGAAACTGCCAAAAGAAAAGAAGGTCGGTTAACGACTATAACGGATTATTGTATGGAATACGGTCTATTCTTTACTAGATCCATACGTAAGACGAAGCATCTTGAGCTAGGTTATCTAGGAACACTCAATATATGCGTGGATATGGAGCGTTTAGTAAGTTCCTCCTTAGATTACAATAACACTTATCATAAATATGCTTATCTTATCTTTGATAATAATCGACTAATGTACGCTTCCGATAAGTTTACCCATGAAGAAGCGGCAATCATTAAAGAAGA
>JAEWHU010000372.1 GCA_023387635.1 Bacillota bacterium | reverse complement strand
CCAGATGAAATAAAGGTTTATGAAACTGAGCCTGTTTTTGAATCAGCTAATAAGTATCCTGATCTACCTAAAATAGGATATGTTTATATGCTACAAACCCAAGGCTTATTACATGATACATATGTATACGGAGTGGATGCTAAGAAAATAGTACCCACAATTCTTTATCCAACTGAAATAATGGATGGCGCTATTGTTAGTGGTAACTGTGTTTCTGCTTGTGATAAAAATCCAACCTATGTCCATTTAAACAATGGAATTATTGAAGAGCTATATGAAAAGCATGGCAAGGAAATTAACTTTGTTGGCGTAATCATTACAAATGAAAATGTTTACCTTGCAGATAAAGAAAGATCTTCAAATTGGACTGCGAAATTATGTAAGTTTTTAGGCTTAGATGGTGTTATCGTATCTCAAGAGGGATTTGGTAATCCGGATACAGACCTAATTATGAACTGTAAGAAAATTGAAAATGAGGGTATTAAAACAGTCATTGTTACTGATGAATATGCAGGTAGAGATGGCGCTTCTCAATCATTAGCAGATGCAGATGCAAAAGCGGATGCAGTTGTAACAAACGGTAATGCTAATGAAACTATTATATTACCACCTATGAAAAGAATTATTGGAACAACAGATTATGTTGATAAAATTGCAGGTGGTTTTTCTGGTAGCTTGAGAGAAGACGGAAGTATAGAAGTGGAAATACAAGCAATTACAGGTGCTACAAATGAAACAGGATTTGGAAGATTGACCTCTAAAGGTTATTAATTAAGTAATATATGTATTCCCATAAAATGTTGTTAATAAAAAAATAACAAACGAAAGGATGATGCTAAATGGCAAGATTTGATGGTAAAAAAATCATCATAATCGGCGATAGAGATGGGATTCCAGGCCCAGCTATCGAGGAATGTCTAAAAGGTACAGGGGCAGAAGTAGTGTTTTCAGCTACAGAATGTTTTGTCTGAACGGCTGCAGGTGCTATGGACTTAGAAAATCAACAAAGAGTAAAGGATCTAACTGAAAAATATGGAGCAGATAATATGGTAGTTATTTTAGGTGCGGCAGAAGCTGAAGCATCTGGACTAGCTGCAGAAACTGTTACAGCAGGAGATCCAACCTTTGCAGGTCCATTAGCGGGAGTCCAGTTAGGACTAAGAGTATACCATGTAGTTGAACCACAATTTAAAGATGAAGTGGATGCAGGTATATACGACGATCAAATCGGTATGATGGAAATGGTACTTGATGTTGACTCTATTATAGAGGAAATGACGAATATTAGAAGTGAGTTTTCAAATTATAAGGACTAGCTTTTGTTTAGAAATAAATTCCCGTTAAAAATCAGAGAGGGGGGAAACTATGAGCAAGAAAAAAGTTGTTCATTATATAAATCAGTTCTTTGCTGGAATAGGCGGAGAAGAAAAAGCGGATATTAAGCCAGAAGTGCGAGAAGGTGTAGTAGGCCCTGGTATGGCTTTGAATACTGCCATGAAAGAAGAAGCTGAAATTGTAGCAACTATTATTTGTGGAGATTCATATTTCAATGAAAATTTTGAAGAAGCTCAAGCTGAAATCATTGAAATGGTTAAGAAATACAACCCAGATTTATTTATTGCGGGGCCTGCTTTTAATGCTGGGAGATACGGTGTTGCTTGTGGAACTATTGCAAAGGCAGTAAATGATGAATTAGGTATTCCTGTTTTAACAGGTATGTATATTGAAAATCCAGGTGCTGATATGTTTAAGAAGAGTATTTACATAGTTGAAACTGGAAATTCAGCAGCAACAATGAGAACAGCAGTACCTGCAATGTCATCACTTGCTATAAAATTATTAAAAGGTGAAGAAGTTGGATCTCCAGAAGAGGATAAATATATTCCAAGAGGAGTTCGGAGAAACTATTTTTCAGAGGAAAGAGGAGCTACTAGAGCTGTAAATATGCTTCTTAAAAAATTAAAAGGCGAGGAATTTACAACTGAATATCCAATGCCTGACTTTGATAGAGTGGACCCAAACCCAGCTATTAAAGACTTAAGTAATATAAAAATTGCAATTGTAACATCTGGAGGTATTGTACCTAAAGGGAATCCTGACAGGATAGAATCATCTAGTGCATCAAAATATGGTAAATATGATATTTCTCAATTTGATGATTTAACAGAGGCAGACCATGAAACTGCCCACGGTGGATATGATCCTGTATATGCCAATATAGATCCAGATAAAGTAATACCAGTGGATGTATTAAGAGATATGGAAAAAGAAGGTATTATTGGGGAGTTACATCGATATTTCTATACTACTGTTGGAAATGGTACATCTGTTGCCAATTCAAAGAAATTTGCTTCTGATTTTTCAAAGGAATTAATAGCAGATGGTGTGGATGCAGTTATTCTAACATCTACATGAGGTACCTGTACACGTTGCGGTGCAACAATGGTAAAAGAAATCGAAAGAGCAGGAATACCTGTAGTTCATATGTGTACAGTAGTACCAATTTCGTTAACTGTTGGAGCTAATAGAATCGTTCCTACAGTTGCTATTCCACATCCTTTAGGAAACCCTAGCTTAGACCCTAAGGAAGATAAGGCATTACGAAGAAAGCTTGTTGAGAAAGCATTAAAAGCACTACAAACAGAAGTTGACGGTCAGATCGTATTTGAATAGAGTCTGTAAATTAAATGTATAAACTAAATAGATGGGTATATCCTTACCCATCTATTTAGATATATACCGAATTACATATATACCCAAAAATTATTGGAGGTGTCTATTATGTCATATGCTGTAGCAAAGGCTTCTGGATATGTTCTTGTTCATACGCCAGATATGATTATTCATAATGGTACTACACAAACGATGGAAAGACTATCAAATCCAGATTCTGAATATTTAAAAAAGGTTCCTAATCATTTGCGTAGCTTTGAGGAGGTTGTTAGCTATCCTCCTAACCAAGTTTACATTGGATCGCTAAAGCCTGAGGAACTGAATAATTATGAAACTCCTTGGTATAACAAACAGGTAGAAGGTGCACAAAGAGAAGGTAAGCTAGGAGAAATAATGCCACAGGACGAATTTATTGCTCTTATGAAAATATCCGATGTATTTGATTTAGTTAAACTAGATAAAGCATTTACAAGCATGGTTAAGGAAAAATTAAATAGCCATCCTTTAATAACCGATGAAATGGTTGCTAAGCTAAAGGATGGAGATGAAATAGAGGAAATTAATAAATATATTAATGAACAACATGCGGAGCCTATGTATAATAATGGTCAGATTGTAGGCTGTGTTAAAAGAGCCCATGAGGTAGATGTAAACCTAAATGCCCATGTTATTTTTGAAAACTTAGTAGTAAAGGCATCTGGATTTTTAGCTTTTGCTAATCTTTTGGATAAAAATAAAATTGATCCGGCATCTATTGATTATGTTATAGAATGTTCAGAAGAAGCCTGCGGTGATATGAATCAGAGAGGTGGAGGAAATTTTGCTAAGGCTATTGCAGAGCTAGTAGGTGCCGTTAATGCAACGGGCTCTGATACTAGAGGATTCTGTGCTGCTCCAACTCATGCTTTAATTCAGGCAGCAGCCCTTGTGCAATCTGGTGTTTATGAAAATGTTGTCATAGTAGCAGGTGGAGCAACAGCAAAGCTTGGAATGAATGGTAAGGATCATGTTAAGAAAGAATTGCCAATACTTGAAGATGTTTTAGGAGGATTTGCCGTATTAGTAAGTAAAAATGATGGTATAAATCCTATTCTTAGAACGGATCTAGTGGGTAGACATACAGTAGGCACTGGCTCTTCCCCTCAAGCTGTTATTACTTCCTTAATTACTGCACCACTGGATAAAGGTGGACTTAAAATAACCGATGTGGACAAATATTCTGTAGAAATGCAAAATCCTGATGTTACTAAGCCTGCTGGTGCAGGGGATGTTCCAGAAGCTAATTATAAGATGATAGCTGCACTTGGTGTTAAAAGAAATGAGCTGGAAAGAGCAGAAGTAGCTACATTTGGACATAAGCATGGTATGCCAGGATGGGCGCCTACTCAAGGACATATACCTTCCGGTGTTCCGTATATTGGTCATGCTATCGAAGCATTTAATAACAATGAAATTCAGAGAGCTATGATCGTAGGAAAGGGAAGTCTATTCCTTGGCAGAATGACAAATCAGTTTGATGGCGTATCCATTATTATGGAAAAGAATACAGGGATTACAGAAACAAAAATTGGTGGGGTTTCGGAAACAGAAGTGAAATCTATGATAGCAGAAGCTATGAGAGAATTTGCATCACACTTATTAGGGAAATAAGGGGTGATTTATATGAAGGATAATAAAATTATAAAAGAAATGATAGGTAAAGTATTTAATGATATAGCAGATGCAATAGAAACAGGCCAATTTGGAAGCAAAATAAGAGTGGGAATTACAACTTTGGGAAGTGAGCATGGCGTAGATAATATAGTGAAGGGTGCAGAAATTGCAGCTAGAAATAATCAAGGCTATGAAGTTGTATTAATTGGACCGAAAGTAGATACAAATCTTCAGGTAGTTGAGGTAAATAGTGAAGAAGAAGCTCATAAAAAGATGGAAGAACTTTTAGATCGTGGTGAAATTCATTCTTGCGTTACAATGCACTACAATTTTCCTATAGGCGTTTCAACAGTAGGCAAAGTTATTACACCAGCAAGAGGAAGAGAAATGTTTTTAGCTACAACTACGGGGACATCATCACCCCATAGAGTAGAAGCCATGGTTAAAAACGCACTATCTGGAATAATAGCTGCTAAAGCATATGGAATAAAGAATCCAACCGTAGGCATATTAAATGTAGACGGTGCAAGACAGGTTGAAAGAGCTTTAAAAGAATTAGATGCTAATGGATATAAAATTAATTTTGTTGAATCAATGAGATCTGATGGTGGCGCTCTAATGAGAGGAAATGATCTTTTAGTAGGGACTCCTGATGTTATGATTCAAGATACGCTAACTGGAAATATTTTCATGAAAGTATTTTCTTCCTTTACAACAGGAGGAGACTATGAAGCTCTAGGATATGGATATGGTCCCGGTATTGGTGAAGATTATGGTAGAACAATATTAATATTATCTAGAGCATCTGGGGTGCCAGTAATTGCAGGTGCTATAGAATATGCAGCACAATTAGTGCAAGGTAATTTAAGGGAAGTTTCAAGGACAGAATTTGTAGCAGCTAAGAATGCAAAGTTAGATGAAATCTTAAACTCATTAAATAAAGATAGCAAAAATACTAAAGAACAAAGAGATGAAGAAGTAAAAGCTCCTCCGAAAGAAGTCGTCACAGGATCTATCTCGGGGATAGATATCATGGACTTAGAAGATGCTGTTAAATCACTTTGGAAAAAAGATATTTATGCAGAAAGTGGAATGGGGTGCACAGGTCCAATCGTAATGGTTAATGAAGAAAAAATGATTAAAGCAATGAAGGTGTTGGGAGAAGCTGGTTACATTGCAAAAGAATCAGACCCTTGTTAAAAAACGTTATATGATCCTTTTTTAATTACATCATTAAAATTTATTAATTTTTAATAAGTAATAGCAGGAATGTTTTAAATTTTGTGGAATAATTAAATAGTGTATACTCATTGACAACATCATTGAAAACAAAAACTTTTTTATTCTAACACTACATAGATTAAAGAAATTTTTGGTAAAATCATATTGATATGATATATGTAATAGAGTATACTATTATTCGGAATTAAAAAACAAAATGAATTATTCTAAAAGGAGGATTATCAAAGTGAAAAAAAGTTCATTAGCATTATTATTAATCGTTGTTTTAATGATGTCAGTAGTTCTTACTGCTTGTGGTGGAAATACTACAGAAACACCAGAGACTCCACCAACTTCTGAGACTCCAGAAACTCCAGAAGCTAGTAATGAAGATTTCCTTGTTGGACTTGTAACAGATAT
>JAEWHU010000367.1 GCA_023387635.1 Bacillota bacterium | reverse complement strand
GCTATATACCTTGTTTCATAATCCAAATCAGTACATTTTTTAGTTCATAGGACCAATATGTTATAAATAAAAAAAGCATATTGCTCCCAAAGGATAACATATGCTTTCTAATCGTTTAGTTATAGTAAGTCAACGTGGATATTAGAAGTCCTCTATGCTTCATTCACAGATTATCTCCAAATAAACCAAATCATAACATAACCTGTTACAACTGCTGCTAAAGTAAATGGTACACCTATCTTCATAAATTCTGCTGTAGATACTTTATAGCCATCTTTACGTAAGATACCTAAAGCTGTAATATTTGCTGATGCACCAATTGGTGTTAAATTTCCACCTAAAGTAGCTCCTGATAATAAACCAAAATATAAAATATATGGTTCAATATTCATTAGAGTAGCTATTCCTGTAACAACTGGTAACATAGTAGCTATGTACGGAATGTTATCAATAAATGCAGAGCAAATAACAGATGCCCAGACAATTAAAGTATAAATTAAGAATATATTATTTCCACTAATCTTTACGAAAATTTTACTAATTTCATCTACTACTCCCGCCTCTGTAATTCCACCTATAACAATAAATAAACCTGCTAATAACATAAGTGTAAAGTAATCAATTTCTTTCACAGTCTTAACAATTCTTTCAGATTTATGATATTTCATATAATCTCTTACTAATCCAATGAACATTAAAACCATACAAATAATACCATTGATTAAATCTGGTTTTTTAGGCAAGAAAGAAGCTATAATAAGTGATGCTACTGTTCCTACTAATAATACAGTTGGAAAATAATCTTTTACAATTGTCTTATCTTTTACTTCAATTGGTTGGTTCTCGTTACGAAAAACAAATAATAAAATTATAGTTGCAGCCAAAGCTCCAACTTGAACCACCCAGAACATACCAATTTTTCCTTTAAAGAAAAAGAAATCTAAAAAGTCCATTCCCGCATATCCACCTAAAAGAATAGATGTTGTATCACCTACTAAAGTTGCAGCTCCTTGCAAGTTAGAGGCTACTGCAATGGCAATAATACTAGGCACTGGTGAAATTTTTAGTTTTTTGGCGATGGTTAATGCTACTGGTGCAATCATTAATACAGTTGCCACATTATCAACAAAAGCTGAAATAATTCCTGCAAATAGGGAGAGTGATATTATGGCCCATTTTACATTTGGCGTCCTTTTCAATATTAAGTCTGCTAATAAAGATGGCATATTAGAATCGATAAACAAGGAAACAATTCCCATAGTACCAGCAATCATCATTATAACATTCCAATCTACCGTACTAATAACTTGGCCAAGTGGTAGAATACCAAGAACAACAAAAACAACCGCTGACCCTAACGCTATGTAAGCTCTAATATTAGGTAACGTTAATAATAGAACATAGGTTAAAATAAATAAAGTTAGTGCTAAAATTTTCATAAAATTCCTTTCTTTTGTCATATTCTATGTGTTTTTAGTATATCAAACACTTGTCCAATTTACAATATTAAAAAGAAAATCTTGGAATATTTTGCAGATTATTCTAAGATTCCAGAATTTAATGAAGTAAATATGTTTTGTCAGATAGAATTTTCTATAAATAAACAGTTGTAAATATGCATTATAAATTATAATCCTTCGAGATATGCATTAGCTATTTATTTATCCTATAATATATAGTATAATAAAGTTGGATATAGTTGGATATAGTTTAATATAGATACCTATTTTAATCTATATGGAACTAAATAAACATTAATCTTTACATCACATGTAGTATATAAAATAAAATTACAATGAAAGGATAGGTATATATTTATTTATGAATGATGTATTATTTGCATTTAGCCTGACGCTTTTTGCTGGATTATGTACTGGTATCGGTAGTGCATTAGGCTTTTTTACAAAAAAAACAAATACAAAATTTCTATCAATTACGTTAGGATTTTCGGCGGGAGTAATGATCTATGTATCGTTTGTTGAGATATTTATGAAGGCAAAAGACTCTTTAACAATTGAATTAGGTAATAAATTAGGCTCTTGGGTTACTGTCATTGCTTTCTTTGGAGGTATGTTTCTAATTGCTCTAATTGATAAGTTAATTCCAAGCGGTGAAAATCCACATGATATTCGAAAGGTTGAAGATTTAGAGACACAAGATTTAATGGTAGAAGATTTAGTGGCTGATAATTTAGCTGCGGATGATTTAGAGAAGGCTAACTCTATAAAAAATAAAAAATTATTACGAATGGGATTATTTACAGCACTTGCAGTAGGTATACATAACTTTCCAGAAGGCCTTGCAACTTTTATATCTGCTTTACAAGATCCAAGTATAGCAATCCCTATTACAATCGCTATAGCTATACATAATATACCAGAAGGTATAGCTGTATCTGTTCCTATTTATTACGCAACAGGAAGTAGAAAAAAAGCATTTTTATATTCTTTCCTTTCTGGCCTTTCAGAACCAATTGGTGCAATCGTTGGTTATTTAATACTATTACCATTTATGAACGAACTTGTATTTGGAATTTTATTTGCTAGTGTGGCTGGGATAATGGTTTTTATTTCACTAGATGAACTTTTGCCTTCTGCAAGAGAATATGGGGAACACCACTTATCAATTTATGGATTAATTGCTGGTATGATGGTAATGGCTCTCAGTTTATTACTTTTTATATAATATCTATTTTAGTTTGGTAATTGAGAAACTCTTTATATGTATGATTTTCATATGTACTAAGAAAGGGATAAAAACATACAAACCGTGTATGTTTCTATCCCTTTCTTACATATACTATATAAAGTCTTTTAGGAGTTAACTATGTCTGATCGTACGATAAATAAAAATACTGCAAATACTACACTTGTCTTTAATGGTCAAGGTCAGATTTCTGCCATTCCAGACATCGCCGTCATTACCTTAGGGGTCCAAACAATAGGCAATCAATTATCCTCAATTGAAACTGAGAATTCTAGAACAAGCACTGATATGTTAAATGCTTTACAACACTTAGAAGGGCTCGACATTAATAACAAAGAATATTCCGTGAATAAAGTATTTGATTACGAAAACGGAATTCGACTTGATAAAGGTTACATAATACGTAATATATACGACTTAACCTTACATGATTTATCACTTGTTGGCACTACAATTGATACTGCTGTAAGCAACGGCGCTAATATAGTTGATCTGGTGTCCTTTCAGGTATCACATCCAGAGCAAATCTATCAAAATGCGTTAAATAAAGCAATTATTGATGCTTATACAAAAGCAAAGTCTACCTATACATTAATCGGACACCAGGATGACCCTGTCGCAGCACATATTGTAGAAAATAGCTCCACTCCAGTATCTACACCTATAAATGTAAGTCCGAAAGAAGGTACTAATATTACACCTACAGAACCTGGTAAAACTATAATATCTGCATCCGTTACTATAGACTTTATATAGTCATAACAAAGTGAAAATTCCCAAGACTTTTTAATCAAGGGAATTTTTACTTTGTTATTTTTTTTTCTTTCCTTGGCTTGCTGTAGATGATGTTACAGATGATTTAGCTGTAGCACTTTCCTTTTTCTTAGGCACTTTTTTTGGATTCTTATCTCCCATTTTTTCACCACCTTTTTATGTTTGTCTATCTTTATTTTAAGTCCATTTCCTTAACTTGTCAATCAATCCCAAACGTTATTATCTTGTATTTTACGACATCATAATTTATATTGTGACAACTAAGATAAGCAAACACTATATAAGCATTGGCTCTATATAATTTAAGGTGGTGGTTAGTACCTAAGCATCATTTTTAATACTGTTACAAAGAACGGATCTGAATCTGCTTCAAACAATATTACTTTAGCATAAGCTGGATTATCTGTAATAATATTATCCACGCCAAGACGATTCATTCTTTCTAATTCTTTTCTAGAGTTTACTGTCCACACATGTATTTCTTTACCATAACTATGAGCTTGCTGTAGAACTTTTTCTGATAGGAAATAGGAGTTCATACTAAAAAAGTCAATACAGCTATTTTCATAATATTCTTGACTCACTTGATACATAATGTAACCAGTTTTAATATTAGGGTTTATTTCCTTTATATTCTCAAGAACTGATAATTTAGTGCTACTAATTACGCATTGTAATTCCATGTCATATTCTTCAATCAAAGCAACAACATTTTCTTCAAAATTACTATATTTCTTATTATACTTTAAATCTAAATTTAAATTAACTTTTCCTTTACATAATTCAAATACTTCTCTTAAGGTAGGAACTCCAACTCCCTCAAAGGATGAATGTAACCACTTTCCAGCATCAAGTGTAGATAAGTATAAAGAATCAACTTCCCATATTTTCTTATTTACACCAGTAGTACGTTTCAAACTTTCATCATGGAGAAGAACTAACTCCCCATCTGCTGTTTGTCTAACATCCACTTCAATATAATCCGCCTTTTCTTCCATAGCCTTTTCTAAAGCGGGTATTGTGTTTTCAGGTGTATTAGTCGAAAATCCCCTATGAGATGTTATTTTAATCGTATCCAAACTTACAAGATTTAATAAGGAACCATTACGAACTATATCATATATAAAAAATACATTTGTACAAATTAAAGTTAGAACCAACACTATTATAAGCTTTTTATATGAAACTAATTTGGATACAATTGGTACTTGCATAACATTATCTTTTGATAGACTTACCTCTTCTAGATATTGTCTGTCCGTTTTAATATCTATAACTCCATACTTATGAATTAGATTGCACAATAAAGAGTAATTACCTATGACATTTACCATAAACAAAATAACTACTAAATATAGAAACATACTTTCAGATATAGATAAAAAAGTTACAATTACAAGATTTTTGTCTGTTATCCCAAAAACAATTAATGCTGTAATCACAGTCGTTAATAAGTAAATAAGGAAGCTTAATATTGCAAGACCTATGTTCCATATAACGAAATAAATTACTGTCTTTAGTTTTTCTTTGTTATCTATATTTTTCAAATATTCTTTTGTCTCTTTAAGTTTCGAGTTTTTTATAATACTAAATGAATATCCATAAATATTACGAAATACGATGCAAACTATAATGACAAGTATGAAAACTAAGATATATTTTATAAAAATATCTTCATTCACCATATCAAGTACCAAACGTAATATCCTTATTTTTTTTACTACAAAGGCAATTAATGGCACATTAAAGGATAAAGTTACTATCAAAGTATAAGGTATAAGTCTTAAATTTCTTACTTTTATTAAATTGTAAAAGTTTTGTAAAGCCAATACTAATGTGGATATAACTTTTGGCTTTTTTCCAGTTTTTACGAAAGAGAAGTATGTAATCAAATATACCCCCTCAAATAAAAAGAATAAGCCTAGAAGAAAAAATAAAATTATAATCATAATAAATGTGAACGGATAAAAAAGAAATTTACTAATATTATTGGTGGTGATGTAACTATATCCAGATATAGCTAATGCCAAACGAAACACATAGTTTACTAGTGGTGTCAACATAAATACTAATAGACCTATAAATAGGCTTTGCCCAATAATTAATGAAAAACCATAACGAAAGATACTTTCGTATACATTATAAAATAATTTTTTTACATCACTTTTTTTTCTTGCTAACATTAACCACTCCATTTCAAAAAAGTAAAATTATCATATGTAACTTATGATACTTTAAATATAATAATTATTTTTATTGGTAATCATATGATTGTATTATTATAATACTTAAAACAAGAAATAGCAATGTATTCATTGATTTCTACTATATTCTAGCACTCATTAAGTTGCCTGAAGAATATTTTTTTAGACCCCTATTAAAGATTATAAATGCTAGAAAAATGCTTATTATAGTTAGTATTATATGTATAAGGAAATAAGTAAATTCAAAATGTAATATTGATTTTACTGGTATATAATATATTATTCCTACAGGAACTATGGAATATAGAATTAATTTTACTATGCCTTTAAAAATACCATCTGGATACGTAGAAAAATTAATCATCATACCTAGAAAGGTATCAAGAATAACATCACCTTTTACAATCCAAAATGAGATACTTCCAAATATAATGCTGTAAGTTGTTAATAACAAACCCCCTGTTATAACATATAATGTGAATAATAGAATTTTTCGTAAATCAAATTCAAGAATACAAAAAACTAAGTATCCATATATTAAATCTCCAATTGCTGAAATACTTGTTTTAGATGTGATTACTGAAATTAATATACTCTTTGGTTGAACTATATACGCATCTAATTTTCCATTTATAATTAAGTCAGGCAAGCTAAATGCGCCATTAAACAGAATATGTGAAAATCCATATACACTTGCTGTCATTGCCCAAAGTATCATAACATCCTTCATACCATATCCACCAATATCAGATTTCAAATGAAACAATATAACCCATTGGATAATAAATGTTGCATTATTAAGCATCATAAATAATACGTTTAATATAAAAGTAAATCGATTGGTCATCTCTCTCATAATATTAAATTTGATAGATAATATAACTACTCTTATTTGCTGCTTAACCTCCATTAACATTTAATTTTTTCACTCCTTTCTTATACAGAAACATAAGTAAACTAAATGATACAGTAAAATAAATAATTTGAGTTATTATAACTCTTAAGAACACATGATAGCTAAAATCAATAAGTAATTTGGCTGGTCCATAATTTATAACGTAGATAGGTGAAAGTGAAAGAAACCCTCTAGCCCATAATGGAAACACTTCTATAGGGAATATTGTACCTATTACAATAATAAATTTACTGTAAATCCACTGAAATGGAGTTGAATCTTCCATCCAAAACGAAAGGATACTTATCATCATACGAATTGAAATATTGATTAATAACCCCAGTAAAGTAACTAAAAAGATAAAGGGTATAAGATACCACTTAATATTCTCTATTGGTCCAACAAATAGAAAACCTAGCAAACCACCAAGGAGAACAAACATAACAAATCGTAGTGTTATTTCTCCAAAATACTTTGTTATCATAAATACTATGTAGTGATAAGGTTTATTGATTCCATAGCAGATATTGCCGCCTTTTATATCAGTCGTAATTTGATTCAGTAATGCCGTATTATTAGCGCTAAACCAAATGATTTCTGTTACAATTACATACCATATCATCTGAGATTTATTATATCCTACAATTAAGTTGGTACTATCCGAATACATATAATCCCATAAATTCATAAAAACTATAATCATAAGACCAAATGTAATGAATCGAAATATAATATTTAAAATATATTGTATACTTTCAAGAAAGCTAGTTTTATATATAAAAATATATTTATACACTGATTACTCCTCCATATCCTTCTTTATATATCTGGGTGATAATTTTCTCAAGAGGAACATTGGATATATTTATATCTAATATATTATCTGTATCTAATCCTTTAATAACCTCCCCTATGGATTTTTTTGTTGTATCTACTTCAATTTTCAAATTGTTGGCTTTACTTTTTACTAATATTACCCCATCTTCTTCTTTAAATAAAACAGTATCATTCATCTTTACATCTACTAACTTTTTATTCAGATAATGATACTTTATATTCTCCATGGAGTCATCCATCACGATATTTCCGTGATTCACTATAATAATTCGCTTACACAACTTTTCTATATCTCCAATATCATGACTAGTTAAAAACACAGTAGTACCATATTCTTTGTTCATTCTTTTTATTAGATTTCTAATACTATCTTTAACAACGGGGTCAAGACCGATAGTTGGTTCATCAAGAAAAAGAATTTCTGGTCTATGTATGAGTGAAGCTACAATTTCACATCTCATTCTTTGGCCAAGAGAAAGATTTCTAACAGGTGTATTAATAAATTCATTTAACTCAAAAACTTCTATATATTCCTTTATTCGCTCTTCCACTTCACAATCGCTTATATTAAATATTGCTCCAAAAAATTTAAAGTTGTCATAAGGAGTTAAGTGAGTCCATAGTTGTTCTTTTTGTCCAAACACGGTCCCTATACGAAAGGCTAACTCTTTCCGATTCTTCACAGGGTCAATTCCTAGCACCTTAACATTACCTTCTCCCTTATACAAGATACCAGTAAGCATTTTTATGGTCGTACTTTTCCCTGCACCATTCGGGCCAATAAAAGCAAGAATTTCACCTTTTTCCACATCAAAACTAATATTTTCTACTGCTTTTACTTTTTTTAACTTTGGTTTGACCATAGATCTTAAACTCCCTTTTAGACCCTTTTCTTTTTCTTTTACTAAGAATGTTTTGGATAGATTTTGTACTTCAATTGCCTTCATATATTGCTCCCCTCTGCGTACTTTGTACGCGTTTAGATAAAAAAGTCATTTATAGTATAAAAGAAGCAATGTTTTATAAATTATTATAAACATTGCTTCTTTATGACTAACCTAATTTTGGTATTTCGTGGTAGTATATCATAATATATTTGGTAATTCAAGTATTATTTTCACTTTATATAGCCTTCAATTTCATTTATTACTTTTTCTAAAACTGTTAGACTTTCTTTATAGTTATCACCATTAAGACAATGATCACCATGAACTAATTCTAACTTAATATTAGAATAATAGCCCAATTTATCTATATCATCTTTTGATAAACACTTATCTTTTGTACCAATAACTACAAGTGAATTTACTTTTTTCATTCCCTCAAGACTTATATCTATTGGAGTTAAATAAACATATTTTGTATCATATTCAATTAAATCTTTTGTTAATCTACTAAGTATATAAGTTCCAATTGATTTACCAATTAGTACAATACTTTTATAAGCATTCTCTTCTAAACAGATATCTATTACTTTTTTTATATCTTCATATAAGTATTCACACTCTTCTTTTTTAATCTTTCTTTCATACTCTTTGAAACCATACTCTGCTATTAGAACATCGTACTTTAACTCTAATGCAACGCTTATTGAATAATATAATAATGGTGCACTACTACCATAACCCGTACCTGGAAGTATGATAGCTAATGTATCAGAATCCTGAGTGATATATTCATTTTGAGTATTTATTTTAAAATATTCTGACCACATTGTAATAGTCTTTACCATAGACTTCTCCTTTCAAGAAAAAGATATCTAAAACAAAAGTAAGTAGGGAACTTAATCCTTACTTACTTAGATATTTCCATTATTATACATTAATATAACTGATAAATCAATCTCTTTTTAACCACCTTAAATAACGCTAATCTGACACATTCTCATTGCTTCTAGAGCATTATTATGACTTTCACTTGTAACCCCTGCACAGCAAGTTGAATCTACTGTAATAGGTACTTCAGGTAGGAATGATTTTATAAGTAAAGCATTACTGATGACACATATATCTGTACATAACCCTATGAGCTCTATCTCTGTTATGTCATCATACATTCCAGACATAATATCTTTTGCCAATTCACTTGAACCGAAAGTTACTTTTTCATACACTTTATAATTACTCATATCAAACTCATCAGTAATATCACTTGTGATTTTCCATCCATTTGTATTTTTAATACAGTGGTTTACAGGGAGAAATTCCCCCTCTCTTGTATTTATATAATTATCAAAATGAGTATCCATAGTAAATATAATACTGTCACCGTTCTTATCATATTCTTTCATTTTCTTAATTACATGTTCAACAATATTTATGGCTTCTTTTGTTCCTAAACTCCCTGTTATGAAATCATTTTGCATGTCTACAACAACTAATAATCTCTTCATATCATTGCCTCACTTTCACCCAAGTTTACTCTTAATTACCAAATTTCTTTCGATACCCGCATTTTCTGCATAACTCTTCTACAGCATAACGATTTGAAAATCCTTCAAATATATCAGTAGCCCTTTTACTTTCTAATATATTTTTGAACTCCATTTCTTTTATATTACCGAGATTAATGACACCTTCACCATCAAGGCAACAAGGTACTACGGTTCCATCTACTAGTACGGCTATTTGATTTCTAAGCCCATAACAAAATCCAATACCTTCATCTTCTTTCTCGTCTAGAGCTGGCCATGAGAATACATGATCTTGATTTAAATATAATCTCTCACCAATCTTTATTCCATTCCCAGCTGTTACTTTATCTTCAATTCTATATGATAAATTATATTCATTTTCTATTTTTTTTAATATCTTTTGATTTTTTTGAATCTCTGCATTTATTTGGTTGTCCTTATCTAAATTCCACAAACGGTAAGATATAATAATATTAGTCTTTGCTAATGCTTCATGAGCAAAATTTAATATATTATCAATATACTCGTCTTTCTTATTATATTTCTCATTGCCATCCATACTATGTAGTGAAAAATTAATTTGTCTTAAAGACTTTTTATTAATAATTTTATCCTTCACCTCACTAATTAGCGTACCGTTGGTAGTTATATTTACCTTTATATTGAAGTTGTCGCAGATGTCTAATATTCTATCTATTTGGG
>JAEWHU010000365.1 GCA_023387635.1 Bacillota bacterium | reverse complement strand
CAAAGATAAGAATTAAAACATAAACAATTGATGATGAGAGTTATGATATAACAAAATATCTTGCAGCAGACATAATTTTATGTCTGCTGCTTGTTGTGTGTTGTAAATAAGGTTATAATAGTATTAGTTTTTTAAAAGAAAAGGAGAGAGCAATTTGAATAGTATAATCATTGCTAGTAGTGGAATAGGAAAATGGCTTAATAATATATTGGGCAGTTATTATGAAGCTTTTATAGTAGAAGACAGATATAAATATTATTTTCAAGGGCTTGGTGCCACGTTAACAATTTCGTTTTTGGCTATCTTATTAGGTGTTTTAATTGGTGTAATTATTGCGATTATTAAAGTTTATGCAAATGATTCAAAGGGTTTTAAGATATTAAATTTCTTTGGTAATGCATATGTAAACATTATTAGAGGTACACCAGTAATGTTACAGTTACTTATAATATACAATTTAGTGTTTACATCTAGAAATACAAATGAAATATTAGTAGCTGCTCTGTGCTTTGGTATAAATTCAGGTGCATATGTATCAGAGATTGTCCGTGCAGGTATAGAATCTATTGATAAAGGTCAGATGGAAGCAGGGAGATCTTTAGGACTTAATAAAAACAAAACCATGTATTATATTATTCTACCTCAAGCTATAAAAAATATATTACCAGCACTTGGTAATGAGTTTATTGTATTAATTAAAGAAACTTCGGTTGCTAGTATTATTGCAGTAACTGATTTAACTAAAGCTGCTCAATATATTGGTTCAAGAACATGGGATGTAATTCCACCTTTTATTATTGCGGCTATCTTTTATTTGGTAATTGTACTTGGACTTACAAAATTACTTGGAATTTTTGAAAGGAGATTAAGTCAAGGTGATAGAAACTAAAAATCTAATAAAACAATTTGGAGATCATGTTGTACTAAACGGTATTACAGAAACCATAAAACAAGGTGAAAAGGTTGTTATCATAGGACCTTCCGGATCTGGAAAATCTACCTTTTTAAGGTGCTTGAATCTATTAGAAGTTCCAACAGGTGGTGAAATATGGTTTGAAGGAGTTAATATTACATCTCCTGAAACAGACATAAATAAATTAAGACAAAAGATGGGTATGGTATTTCAACAATTTAATCTATTCCCCCATCTAACAGTACGTGAAAATATAACCTTAGCTCCACTTAAGTTAGGCCTTATGTCTAAGGAAGAAGCGAATAAAAAAGCTGATGAGTTATTAAAACGTATTGGATTATTTGATAAAGCAGATGCTCATCCAAAACAATTATCCGGTGGTCAAAAGCAAAGAATCGCAATTGTAAGAGCATTAGCTATGAATCCAGATGTGTTATTGTTTGATGAACCAACTTCTGCCCTAGATCCAGAAATGGTTGGGGAAGTATTAAGTTTAATGAGAGAGTTGGCAAATGATGGTATGACCATGGTCGTTGTAACCCACGAAATGGGATTTGCAAAAGAAGTAGCAACTAGAGTACTTTTTATAGATGAGGGAATTATTAAAGAACAAAATGAACCGAAAGAATTTTTTAGTAATCCTAAGAATCCGAGATTAAAAGACTTTTTATCAAAAGTATTATAAGCAAAAATTGTCATAAATAATGGTAATTGAGGTATTATATTGAAATATAACGCAGACATTGTAAAAACACATAAAAAAATATTTCTTATTGAGAATAATTAGCTAAGTAAGCTATTGACAGAAGGCTTTTTATTAATTAGTATAATCTATATATAGAGGCAATTACATGATATATTGTGTTTTACAACTATATCTATTATTTATGTTGTAAATTTATGGACATAAATAGGTATTTGTCTTTTAATAATAGAATTAACATTCTTTAACTAGTTTGTTAACAGGAGGATTTATATTATGAAACAAGAATGGCGAGATTTTAACGGTGGTAACTGGGAAACAGATATTGATGTTAGACAATTTATCCAAGCTAACTATACTCCATATGAGGGAGATGGTTCCTTTCTTGTAGGGCCAACGACTAGAACGACTGAATTATGGAATGAAGTTCTAGAATTAATGAAAATAGAGTCGCAAAAAGGCATTATTGATGCTGAAACTGAAAAACCTTCAACAATTACGACATTTGGACCTGGTTATATTGATAAAGATAAAGAAGTAATCGTAGGTTTCCAAACTGATAAACCATTAAAAAGAGGAATTATGCCTAATGGTGGCGTACGTGTTGTAAAAAATGCATTAAAAGCTTACGGATTTGAACTAGATAAAAAGACAGAAGAAATCTATACGAATAATAGAAAAACTCATAATGATGGTGTATTTGATGCATACACTGATTCTATGAAAAAAGCAAGACATACAGGTATTATTACAGGTCTTCCAGATGCTTATGGTCGTGGACGTATCATTGGTGACTATAGACGTGTTGCTTTATATGGTGTAGATGCTCTAATTAATGAAAAGTTAGATCAAAAGAAATTACTAGAAAAGAACACTCTTGAATCTCCTGATGTGAGACTTAGAGAAGAACTTTCTGAGCAAATCAAAGCATTAAAACAACTTAAAGTTATGGCTGAAAGCTATGGCTTTGATATTGGTGTACCAGCTAAGAATGCAGTTGAGGCTTTTCAATGGACATACTTTGGTTACCTTGGAGCAATCAAAGAACAAGATGGAGCTGCAATGAGTCTTGGCCGTGTATCCACTTTCTTAGATATCTATATTGAACGTGATATAAAAGAAGGAGTTCTTACAGAAGAAGAAGCTCAAGAGATTATGGATCATTTTGTTATGAAATTGAGAATGGTTCGTTTCCTTAGAACTCCAGAATATAATGATTTATTCTCAGGAGATCCTACTTGGGTTACTGAATCAATCGGTGGTATGGGTCTTGATGGTAGAACTTTAGTAACTAAGAGCAGTTTCCGTATCCTTCATACTCTTTATAACTTAGGGCCAGCTCCAGAACCAAACTTAACAGTTCTTTGGTCTAACTCTTTGCCACAAGGATTTAAAGATTTCTGTTCTAAAGTATCTATTGATACAAGTTCTATTCAATATGAAAACGATGATATCATGAGAGAAGCTTGGGGCGATGACTATGGTATTGCTTGTTGTGTATCTGCAATGAGAATTGGTAAACAAATGCAATTCTTTGGAGCTCGTGCAAACCTTGCAAAAGCATTATTATATGCTATTAATGGTGGTGTTGATGAAAGATATGGTGAACAAGTTGGACCATTATTTGCACCAATTACAGGCGATTATTTAGAATATGATGAAGTTATGGCTAAATTTGATCAAACAATGGATTGGTTAGCTGAACTTTATATTAACACTTTAAACGTAATTCATTACATGCACGATAAATACAATTATGAAAAATTACAAATGGCATTACATGATGTTGAGATCTTAAGAACTCAAGCTTGTGGTATTGCTGGTTTATCTGTAGTAGCTGACTCCTTATCTGCTATTAAATACTCTAAAGTTAAAGTTATTCGTAACGAAGCTGGTTTAGCTGTTGATTATGAGATAGAAGGCGAATATCCAGCATTTGGTAATAATGATGATAGAGTTGACCAAATGGCAGTTGAAATTGTAGAACGTTTCATGAACAAATTACGTAAAGTTAAAACATACCGTAATGCGAAACATACATTATCTATCTTAACAATTACTTCTAACGTAGTATATGGTAAGAAAACAGGAAGTACTCCAGACGGACGTAAAGCTGGCGAACCATTTGCTCCAGGAGCTAATCCAATGCACGGAAGAGATAAAAAAGGTGCTATTGCATCTATGTCATCTGTTGCTAAATTACCTTACAAACATGCAGAAGATGGTATATCATATACATTCTCCATCGTGCCTAATGCATTAGGTAAAACAGAAGAAGAAAGAATATCTAACCTTACTGGTTTGTTAGATGGTTATTTTGCTCAAACTGGTCACCACATCAATGTAAATGTTTTTGATAGAGAAACTTTATTAGATGCAATGGATCACCCAGAAAAATATCCACAATTAACTATTCGTGTTTCAGGATATGCAGTTAACTTTATTAAATTGAATCGTGAACAACAATTAGATGTTATTCACCGTACATTCCATCAAAGATAATAAACAAATTATAATCCTCTGCCTTATATTATTTAAGGTAGGGGATAAATTATATATAAAACATATAATTGCATATATTGCCTATCATAAATTTTTAGCTAGGATTGGTTTATTAGTGGTAACATTACAGTGTAATAATCTATTATATGTTTGGAATGTTGCTTAGAAAGGTGGTAATAAAATGAGTACAATAGGAAGAATTCATTCCTTAGAGAGTTGTGGAACAGTTGATGGACCTGGGATACGATTTGTTACCTTTATGCAAGGTTGTCCCCTACGATGTCAATTTTGCCACAATCCAGATACATGGGATACAAGTAAAGGAACAGAATATACACCAGAACAACTAGCAAATGAAATAATTAAATATAAATCATTTATGGACTTTTCAGGTGGAGGAGCTACTTTTACTGGGGGAGAACCATTGTTACAAGCTGGATTTATACTTGAAGTTGCTAAAAAAATAAAAAAAAGAGGCATTTCAGTATGTATTGATACGTCGGGTTTTATTTATAACGATAGTGTAGAAGAGTTACTTGATTATGTAGATATCGTATTGCTAGATATAAAGAACTTCGATAAAACGGTATATAAGAATGTAACTTCAGTAAAACTTGAGCCTACCTTAAGATTTTTAGATAAACTAAAAGAAAAGAATATTAATACATGGATTCGTTATGTTTTAATACCAAATCTTACAGATAACTTTGATTCAGTAGAAAAATTATCGGAATATCTAAAAGGATATCCGAATGTAAAGAAAATCGAAATTCTAGGATTTCATAAAATGGGTGAATACAAATGGGAAGAGTTGGGACTTGATTATCAACTAAAAGAAACAAATGAACCAACAAACGAACTTTTACAAAGGACATATGATATTTTAATCAAAAGTGGGATAGAAGTATCTTTAAATAAATAGTTAATTAAAAAAGTGTTAACACGCATTTTAGCTGCGAGTTAACGCTTTTTTATTATGATATTTTTTATTATGATAAATAAGACAATATTTAATAATTTTGGAAAGTTATTGCTAATACTTAAATATTTAGTATAATTACTATGATAATAGTTGTTATATTATTCATGTTAATTACATACAGGTACACACAAATGCCACCAATTGAACTTACAAAAAGGAGTAAATAATAGGATGAATTATAATAATATTGTTTTATTAACTGATCTGGATGGAACTTTACTTAACACGAGCAGCATGGTGTCTAGTAGAAATAAGGAAGCAATTGAAAGATTTATTAGGGGCGGAGGTAAATTTGGCATTGCAACTGGTAGAGGTGAACAGAATGCTTTGAAATTTATAGATACTTTAGAAATGAATATTCCATGTATTTTATATAATGGATGTGGTTTATACGATTACAAAAGTAAAAAATATTTGGAACTAAAATTACTATCAAATGATAAGTTAAAAGAGTTTCTAATAGATTGTACGAAACAGTTTCCTGAAGTTGTAGTTCAAATATACACTGTTAAAGGTTGTTTTATTATTACTCCAGAGGAATTGATTGATGAGGATATAAGAAAACATCATTCACCTTTTATTACAACCAAGGTTGATGACATTATGGAGGAAGAGTGGATAAAAGTTTTATTTCGCGGAAATAAGCAAGAACTTAGTGAGATAGAAGAATTTGGTAAGGAATTGAATTTGAATGAGGAAATGACATTGGTATATTCCTCCGATATTTATCTAGAAATACTTCCTAGTAGTTCATCTAAGGGAGATATGCTTATAACACTTCGTAAGCTTCTAGGAGATGAGTACACCTATTATGCGGTTGGTGATTATTATAATGATATAGAGATGATAAAGGGTGCTGATGTTGGTATAGCTACTGGTAATGCTCCTTGGGATATTAAAGAGATTGCGGATATAGTTACAGTAAGTAATGATGACCATGTCTTAGCTGATATTATTTATAATATTATGGAGAATGATTAAATAATAAATAAGCATTGCCCCACGATTTTTTCAAGGTTCGTGGGGCGACTATGTTTAAGTATAAATTAGATTTAGAGTAATATATAACTTGTAAAAAGTTATTATATCATGAATTCATGAATAACATGAGCAATGCCATCTTCGTCATTGGATAGAGTTATATAGTCAGCTGCCTGTTTTATAGTATCCCTAGCATTTGCCATAGCAACGCCCATACCTGCGTATTCTATCATAGTTAAATCATTATAACCATCACCACAACTAATCATCTGGTCTTTTGATAAGCCAAGGTGTTCTAATAGTATGCTTAAGGAATATGCTTTATCTATATTAAGTGGCATGATTTCTAAGAAATATGGTTCGGAGCGATAGATATTTAAGCTATCCCTAAATTGTTCTTTTAGGATGATTTCTACTTTTTCTAAATGAGCAGGTTCATGTGTCATAATCAGTTTATTTATATCAAAGTTTATATATTTAACAAAGTCTTCTACTTGTTTTATTGGAAGATTATTAATTTTGGATTCCTTAATCATGTATTCATCAATTGGAGTGCCAGCAATTACTGTATCTCCTTCGTAAGAAATAATTCCAACTTCATGTAAAAGTGCAGCTTCATAAATACTTGGAATAAGGGCTCTATCAATAACTTTATTATGTATTATTTCGTTTGTAGCACAGTTAATAATTTTGGCTCCATTATAGGATAGTATATAACCATTGTACTTAGATAAGTTAAGCTCTTTTGCTAGATTTAATATTCCTGGGGTAGGCCTACCAGATGCTAATACTACAATATGGCCTCTCTTTTGTATCTTAAGTATAGCGTCTAAAGTTTTTTTTGTAATTTCTTTTTGCGAATTTGTTAATGTTCCATCAATGTCAAGAACTAGTATTTCATATGCCAATTTAATATATCCTCTCTTGAAATATATGCTTTAGTTAGTAATAAGCAATAAGTATAAATTATAAATTATAAATATAAATATAAATTATAAAATAGAAGTTAGTAAGTTAATTTTATGATGGATATTTCACCATACAACAATTTTTTCCAGCAGATTTTCCACTATATAATGCTTGGTCAACAACAGTAATGTTACGTTCAGGGGATAAATTCCTATTATAAGGTATTACGCCGCCAGTAACAGTGCATGATAGTGTGCGATTATCATACTTATATACATATCTAGCTATTTCATTACGAATTTTGTTTGCAATGCTTAAAGCTTTTTCAGAAGTGGTGTTAGGTAAGCAAATCATAATCTCTTCGCCTCCCCATCTACTGATAATATCTTCCTCACGAAGTAGTAATTTTAATATTCCAGATATGCATACTAATACAGCATCCCCCGCATTGTGACCATTGACATCGTTAATTTTTTTGAAATTATCTACATCAAATAGGATTAATGATAGAGGTGTTTGACTGGTATTAGCATATATTTCAAGCTGCTCCATAAAATATCGTCTATTATATAACTTTGTTAAGTAATCTGTAGTAGCTAAAATGCTGAGTT
>JAEWHU010000360.1 GCA_023387635.1 Bacillota bacterium | reverse complement strand
ACCAAATATGAGCATGTATTACCACAGCTTGCGGCTATAGAAGACAGCCCTGAAATTGATGGATTATTAATATTAATTAATACTGTTGGTGGTGATGTAGAAGCGGGACTTGCAATTGCAGAAATGATTGCATCTTTAAGTAAACCAACCGTATCTTTAGTACTTGGAGGAAGTCATTCTATTGGTGTGCCTCTTGCAGTATCTTCAAATTATAGTTTTATTGTGCCAACAGCCACCATGATAATACATCCAGTAAGAATGAATGGTATGGTAATTGGTGTTGCACAAACATTTGATTATTTTGAGAAAATTCAAGAAAGAATATTAAGCTTTATTATAACTCATTCAAATATTTCAAAAGATGAACTAAAAAGGCTTATGCTAAATACAACCCAATTAGCAAAAGATGTTGGTTCTATATTAGTTGGTAAGGAAGCAGTGGAAGAAGGAATTATTGATCAAGTTGGTGGAATAAAAGAAGCGTTAAATAAATTGTACCAAATGACAGGAAGAGATAATTTTAATGATAATGATACGACTCAAAATAGTGACTTAAAAGCAGACAGTGGTGCAAAAGTTGATACCAAGTAAAGAAAGCAGGTGATGGATTGCTATATACAAGTATGCCTTTAGAGAGAATCTATACAAATAGGGTATCAAGCATGTTAATACCTAGAAATCCTTCTAATGATAATAAAACTACCGACATGAATCAAAACAAAGCAGAGTATCGCATGATTGACATACAGCATGGTAAAGTTTATGCTAGGTTAGATGGTGAAAATTATATTGTTGATAGTATAAACTCTACTGATATGAGTGATTATTTGAATAATAAATATATACCAGGGTCCATTATTTCAGAAAAGTAGGTTGATTTTGGTGTAAAATATCGAACATTTCTTCGTGTATTACAATATTTTTCCTTGCAACAAGTTTAAAATAAGGTTATAATATAAATTGGTTCTAGTTTTTGGCACCCAGTCAAAAACTTAGAATCAATTTATTGTTTTAGGAATTTTATTGTAGCTGAAGGAGGTTTTTGTGTGGCTACGAAGCAAAATGTAAATAAAAAGAGTAGTTCAAAAGGAAGTACAAGTCAAAATTCTAGACAAACCACTAGGAAACAGACTACTAGAAAAAGAACAAATCAAAAGTCATCTAATAGTAAAAGAAAATATACGAAAGAAGAAAGTGAAAGAATAAAATTATATCATGATGAAATAACACTTACTATAACATTAGTAATATCTTTACTCCTTATTCTGAGTAATTTTGATTTAGGTGGTGGATTTGGTGATCTGATAAACAAGTTTACTTTTGGAATAATTGGTTTTCTAGCTTATGTGTTACCTTTTTTTCTATTCTTTGGTGTAGCATTTTCGATTGCTAATCGAGGTAACCGCGTAGCCAGAATTAAAATAAATAGTTCCATCGGTTTATTTATTGTGCTATCTGCTTTAATTCAATTAAGTACTACTAAATATAGTAAGTCGACTACAATTTTAGATTATTTTATGGAATCATCTTCATCAAAAAATGGTGGTGGTATCATTGGTGGTATTATATGCAAATTATTTAATCCGTTATTTGGTAAATTTGGTACATATATAGTTTTAATAGCAATTATTCTTATATTAGTCATGTTTATTACAGGGAAAGCTATCATTTCATTATTAAGTCAAAAAGGTGGAGATTACTTATCCGAGCGTAAAGAGCGTAGATTGCTAGAGGAAGAAGAATACGAACATAATTTAGAAAATGGAGTTGCCCCAAAACGCAAAGCAAGAACTGTTTTATTAAAGAAAGACAATAAAAATGCTGAAGGCGTGGCAAAATCCGAAAGTTTATTTTCAAGTAAAAGTAAAAAGAAGAATAAGGGTATTTCAGACGAAGAAAACACGCTAAGTGGTGTTGGAATGACTGAAATTAAAAATGGTAAGCCAGATCCTACAGTTGCCAATGGTGATTTAAATTCTTACGAAGAAATACTAAAAGAAAAGTTTGGTAATGTTTCTGATAGACCAAATATTGATGAAGATATTGAGCGATTATTAAAAGCAGCAAACGGCGACATGGAACAAGAGAATGATGATAATAATGATTTTGATGATTTTAGAGTTAATTTAGAGCTAGAAGATATGATCCCACAGTCAAATGATGAATTAGTAGAGAATAAGGATACTCCTCATGACAATATTACCTCTGATATAAATCAGGTAGAGCAGCCGATATTAGCTACGGATCATAATAATACAAAGAGTTTAAATGAAGGACAATCTACTGGGGATGGAAAACAAACATCTGAAAACTTACATATAGATCAAATGAATGTGGAGAAAAAAGAATATAAATTTCCACCAATTGATTTGTTATCCAAACCTAAGGCAAGTGCAAAAGGAATGTCTGATAGAGATTTAAAGGAAACAGCGAACAAACTACAAAAAACATTAGAAAGTTTTGGTGTACGTGTTACTATAACAAACGTAAGCTGTGGACCATCTGTTACTAGATACGAATTGCAACCAGAACAAGGGGTAAAGGTAAGCAGAATTACAGGATTAGCTGATGATATTAAGCTTAACCTAGCAGCAGCGGATGTACGTATCGAGGCGCCAATACCTGGTAAGGCGGCAGTAGGAATTGAAGTACCAAATAAAGAAAATACAGCTGTTATGTTTCGAGAACTACTTGACAGTAAGGACTTTAAAAATCATCCATCAAACATAGCCTTTGCAGTAGGAAAAGACATTGGTGGACAAACTATAGTAACTGATATTGGTAAGATGCCTCATCTATTAATAGCAGGTGCTACAGGATCTGGTAAATCAGTATGTATTAATACATTAATTATGAGTATTTTATATAAGGCAAATCCAGCCGATGTACGCATGATAATGGTAGATCCTAAAGTTGTAGAACTAAGTGTGTATAATGGTATTCCACATTTACTAATACCTGTTGTAACTGATCCTAAGAAAGCATCAGCAGCTCTAAATTGGGCTGTTATGGAAATGACAGAAAGATATAATAAATTTGCTGAACTTGGTGTAAGAGATATAAAAGGATATAATGAAAAAATAGCAACGGTTGAAGAGTTTAAAGATGAAAGATATCAAAAACTTCCTCAGATAGTAATTATTGTGGACGAGCTTGCAGATCTTATGATGGTTGCTCCAGGTGAGGTAGAAGATGCAATTTGTCGTTTAGCTCAGATGGCAAGAGCTGCTGGACTACATTTAATAATAGCGACTCAAAGACCGTCTGTAAATGTTATCACTGGGTTAATTAAGGCTAATATTCCTTCAAGAATTGCCTTCTCAGTATCCTCTGCAATTGATTCAAGAACTATTATTGATGGTTCAGGTGCAGAAAAACTACTTGGTAAGGGTGATATGCTATTCTTCCCATCTGG
>JAEWHU010000273.1 GCA_023387635.1 Bacillota bacterium | reverse complement strand
GTGGTGGTATTGCCGTTGCTTCTGCTGCTTCTGCTGCTCTTGGAGCTTTAAGTGAAGATTCTAGTATCATGGGTAAAGCCTTAATCTTCGTTGCTCTTGCAGAAGGTATTGCGCTATACGGACTAATTGTTTCCTTTACATTCTTAGGCTAAAGCATGCAGACGGGAGTAAACCGAATATAATTCGCTTGTCTTGATTTTAATGCATGCTAAAGCATGCAGACGGGAGTAAATCAAGCTTCACTTGCTATCCTTATTTTAATGCGTGCTAGCGCACGCGGACGGGAGTAAAGCGAATATAATTCGCTTGTCTTGATTTTAATGCATGCTAAAGCATGCAGACGGGAGTAAATCATGAAAATGTTTTTAATTAGTGACAATGTTGATACCTATACTGGGATGCGTCTTGCAGGTGTAAACGGGGTTGTTATTCATTCTAGGGAACACTTAAAAACTCATCTTGATAAGGTACTTCTTGATAAAACCATAGGAATCTTACTAATTACAGAAAAGCTTAGTAATGAATTTCCTGAGATTATTAATGATATAAAGTTAAACCGTAAACTTCCTCTTATCGTAGAAATACCAGATAGACATGGAACTGGTAGAAAACCAGACTTTATCACCTCTTATGTAAATGAAGCAATCGGATTAAAACTATAAAGGAGTGACAATTCCTATGACTTTAGATGAAAAGTTAGAGCAATTTTACAATGCTACCATTGATAGTGCTACAAAGCAAAATCTTAAAATAACAGGTGATTATAAAGATTCACTTGATAAAATTCTAGAAGAACATAAAAAAGATACCCTAAAGAAATCAGATATAGCCTATCAATTAGAATCAGAAAATTTAATACGTGAAAAAAACCGTACTCTTTCTAGTGCATCCATTAATATTAAACGAAAATTAAGTGAAAAAACTTTTCAGTTAATTGATGATTTATTTGAAGAAGTTGAAAATAAATTACAAGATTATATGAAAACAGAGGAATATACTTCTCTTTTAATAAAACAAATTTTAAATGCTAAAGAATTCGCAAGAAAAGATGAAGTAATTATATATATTAATTCCTCTGATACTCACTTAAAAGAGATGCTAGAAGAAAAAACTAAGATAATACTTACCATCAGTGCAACTGACTTTATGGGTGGCACTAGAGCTGTTATCCACGATAAAAACATATTAATCGATCATTCCTTTTCTTCTAAAATACTTGAAGCAAAGGAATCCTTTACCCTATAAAATAATTAAGAGAGGAGGCGTTTCTCCAATATGAATATGACAGGAACCATACATGGAATCAACGGGCCCATTATTTATATTATGGGTAACCCCGGGTTTAGAATGGGCGAAATGGTCTTAGTTGGAACTGGGGGGCTGGTTGGTGAAGTTATTGGATTAAACAAAAAAAGAACAACTATACAAGTCTATGAAGAAACAACAGGATTAAAACCAGGCGAAAAAGTAATTGGTACAGGAGGTCCTATCTCTGTAACCTTAGCTCCTGGTATTATTAGTAATATATTTGATGGAATTGAGAGACCTTTAAATGAAATATCAAAGAGATCTGGTGCATTTATTGCTAGGGGCATTAGTGTAGAATCCCTTGATACAAATAAATTATGGGATGTTCATATAACTGTGAATGTAGGTGATAAACTTTATGGTGGTTGTATTATTGCCACTGTCCCAGAAACCAAAGCTATTGTACACAAATCCATGGTACCACCAGATGTATCTGGTACCGTTATATCTGTTGTTAGCGACGGTAAATATACCATCAGCGATCCTATTGTAAAGATACTTACATCAAATGGTGAAGAAAAAGAATTAACCCTTACCCAACGCTGGCCTATTCGGGTTCCAAGGCCAATTAATAAGCGTTTTGCATCGGATAGACCACTTATTACTGGTCAACGAATACTAGATACTTTATTTCCAATTGCAAAAGGTGGAACTGCTGCTATACCAGGAGGTTTTGGTACGGGAAAAACTATGACACAGCATCAACTAGCCAAATGGTCCGACGCTGATATTATTGTTTATATTGGATGCGGTGAACGTGGTAATGAAATGACAGAAGTATTAGAGGATTTCTCTAAATTAGTAGATCCACGTTCTGGAAATCTACTTCTTGATCGTACTACCCTAATTGCTAATACTTCTAATATGCCAGTTGCGGCAAGAGAAGCAAGTATCTATACAGGTATTACCTTAGCTGAATATTACCGTGATATGGGTTATCATGTAGCTATTATGGCTGACTCAACTTCTAGGTGGGCTGAAGCACTCAGAGAATTATCAGGACGTCTTGAAGAAATGCCTGCAGAAGAAGGTTTTCCTGCTTACTTAGCCTCTAGACTTTCAGCGTTTTATGAAAGAGCTGGCTTTATGCAAAATTTAAACGGTACAGAAGGAAGTGTCTCCATCATTGGTGCTGTATCCCCTCAAGGTGGTGATTTTTCAGAGCCTGTTACGCAAAATACAAAACGTTTCGTTCGTTGCTTTTGGGCACTAGATAAATCATTAGCTTATGCAAGGCATTTTCCAGCTATACAGTGGTTAAATAGTTACAGTGAATATCTAAACGATCTGACCCCTTGGTATATGGCCAATGTAGGAAGTGATTTTATAGAATGCCGTAATCAAATAATTAGTATCTTAACCGTTGAAAGTGAATTAAATGAAATAGTTAAGTTAATTGGTAGCGATGTGCTTCCTGATGATCAGAAACTACTTCTTGAGATAGCAAAAGTTATTCGTCTTGGTTTTGTACAACAAAATGCTTACCATAAAACAGATACTTATGTTCCTCTTATAAAACAATTAAAAATGATGGAAACAATTCTTTATTTATTTACAAGATCTAGACAGTTAATTGCTCTTAACATGCCTATGTCCGTACTAAAAGAAGAAGATATTTTTGAAAAGGTTATTTCAATAAAATATGATGTTGGCAATGATGAGTTAGATAAATTCGAAGATTATAAAGTTATGATTGATGACTTCTATCATAAAGTCATGGCTAAAAATGCTTAATTAATATTATAAAACTAAATCAAATTATAATTAGCAGATAGGAGTATATATGTCGATAGAATATTTAGGACTAAGTGAAATTAATGGACCTCTAATTGTTCTTGAAGGTGTTAGAGATGCTTCTTATGATGAAATAGTAGAACTTATCATTGATAAGAAACATAAAAAACTAGGAAGAATTGTTGAGATCTATGAAGATAAAGCAGTAATTCAAGTATTTCAAGGAACAGATGATATGTCTTTAAATAATACCCGTACAAGGCTAACAGGTCGCCCAATGGAGATCTCTCTCTCCGAAGAAATACTTGGTCGTATATTTAATGGTGTAGGAAATCCAATTGATGGACTTGGTAATATTGTATCCGATACCAAAAGAGACGTAAATGGTCAACCACTAAATCCATGCTCAAGAGAATATCCCAGAAACTATATAAAGACTGGGATCTCTACCATTGATTGTTTAACAACATTAATACGTGGCCAAAAGTTGCCGATTTTTTCAGGAAATGGACTACCACATGATATATTGGCAGCACAAATAGTAAAACAAGCCTCCTTGGGAGAAAATAGTGATGAAAAATTCGGGATCGTTTTTGCTGCTATGGGTGTAAAACATGATGTTGCAGACTTTTTCCGTCGTACCTTTGAAGATAGTGGCGCTTCCTCTCATGTTGTTATGTATCTAAACCTAGCAAATGATCCTGTTGCAGAACGTTTAATAACTCCTAAGGTAGCATTAACTACAGCGGAATACTTAGCGTTTGAAAAAGGAATGCACATCCTTGTTATCTTAACAGATATGACCTCCTATGCAGAGGCTATGCGTGAAGTATCCTCATCAAAAGGGGAGATCCCAAGTAGAAAAGGGTATCCTGGATATCTATACAGTGAACTAGCTTGCCTTTATGAACGTGCTGGTATTGTACGTGGTGTTAACGGATCTGTAACCCAGATCCCCATCCTTACTATGCCAAATGATGATATAACACATCCTATCCCTGATTTAACCGGATATATTACAGAAGGACAAATAGTTTTGGACAGATCTCTATATCAAAAATCCATCTATCCTCCAATTAATATTCTTCCATCACTATCAAGACTTATGAAGGATGGTATTGGTAAAGGATATACTAGAGAGGATCACCAAGATCTTGCCAACCAATTATTTTCCTCTTACGCAAGAGTTCTAGAGGCTAGAAACCTTGCTAGTGTTATTGGTGAAGATGAACTATCGCCAATTGATAAGAAGTATCTTCAGTTTGGTAGTGCCATGGAAAAACGCTTTATTGCACAGGGTGCCAAAGAAGATAGATCCATTCTATCAACTCTAGATCTTGGCTGGGAATTACTATCTATACTACCAAAAGAAGAATTAGATAGAATAGATACTAAGATCTTAGATTCTTACTATAAAGGAAACACTTTAGATATAGAAGAAGTAAATAAGGAGTATAATTAGTTCCCACAAGATATAGAAAGGCAGAAAATTAGATGAATCCAAATACTTTTCCTACCAAGGGTAATTTAATATTAGCCAAGAATTCTCTCTCTTTAGCTAAGCAAGGCTATGAACTCATGGATAAAAAGCGAAATATTTTAATTAGAGAGTTAATGGAATTAATTGATACAGCCAAAGATATTCAGAATGAAATTGATGTTACTTTTAGCGCAGCTTATAAAGCTCTTCAAAAGGCAAATATTGAGATGGGGATCCATAGCGTTGAATATATTAGCAGTACTGTACCAATTGAAGATTCTATTCTAATTAAATCCCGTAGTGTTATGGGTACCGAGATCCCTCTAGTACAATTTGATGAGTCAAGCAATCAACCCACTTACTCCTTTTTGAATACCAGAGTATCTCTAGATGAGGCTACGGATCGTTTTAAAAAGGTAAAGGAATTAACATTAAGACTATCCATGATTGAAAATTCAGCCTATCGCTTAGCTACAAGTATTAAGAAAACACAAAAAAGAGCGAATGCCCTAAAGAATATTACAATTCCTTATTACACTTCCTTAACTCATGATATTCAAAATGCTTTAGAAGAAAAAGAAAGAGAAGAATTTACTAGGCTTAAAGTAATTAAACGCCGAAAAGACATGATGAAACAATGATGAAACTCGAAAGACATGATGAAACATCAAAAGACATGTAAACAATATATAGTTATTCATTAAATGTACGTGGTTGTATATTTATGCATTTATACATAGAATTAATGTTAATGCATAAATATGCAACTTTATTTTTTATTCTTAATGTATAAATATACTTTGTAATTTCTTGTTAAATGTATATTTATTAGTGTATATGTATTACAATCTTATACAAATACTTCCTTGTAAGAATTTCACATATTATATGATTACATATTTATACTTTTTATCTAGTTGTATGTATGAATAAAAAGGGGTGATATATGTATAAATATGGCTAGATATATGTATAGTTAAATTAGATATATGTATAATTAAGTTGGGTGTATGTATAGTTAAGGTGGTATATGTATAGTTTAGTTAGGTGTTTGTATAATTAAGATAGGTATGTGTAGTTAAGTTGGATGTATGCATAGTTAAGGTGGTATATGTATAGTTTGGTTGGGTGTATGTATAGTTGAGTAGATTCATGTATATTAAGGTTAGATATATGATTAAGGTTTATTTTAATTTTTATTTTCAATTTACTCTTTCATTCCTTCTTTATATCCATTATAATTTCATTAGATCTTTTTTTAGTTGTACATACAACTTAGATTTACAACATATATTATTAACAGGAACGAGGTTAGTGTGAAAGATTTATCATTCACACTACTTTGAGAAAGGCATACTAATTATTATGGCAAATCAAAACTCTGCAAAACACACGCTTCTTAGTGAATGGATAAAAAATAATATAGAAGATGGTACCTTTTTACCTGGTAAAAAGATCCCTTCAGAACACGAGCTTGCTTCACAATTTAATTACAGTAGACAAACTGTAAGGCAAGCAATTGGCACTTTAGTTACCGAGGGCATTCTTAGCCGTGAACAAGGAAGTGGAACCTATGTTACTCTTTCTAAACCAACCCAACCCAAGGAAAAGACAATGCGTATCGGCGTTATTACAACTTATCTTGATGACTATATATTTCCAAGCATTATCCACGGAATTGACGAGGTCTTAACCTCGAGTGGATACACTCTTTCCCTTGGAATCACCCATAATAAACCCGCTGACGAAGAAAATTGTTTAAAACAAATGATACAAACTGGTGTGGATGGTATTATTATAGAAGGTACTAAATCTGCTCTTCCAAATTCAAATATCCGTTTGTATAACGAGCTGAAAGAAAGACAAATTCAAACAGTTTTTATTAATAGTTTTTATGGTTATGACTGCGAATCCTATGTAGTTATGGATGATGTGAAATCTGGAACATTAGTAACAGAACACCTTATCTTAAATGGCCATAATAAAATTGGTGGAATTCTAAAATCCGATGATATTCAAGGAATTAGACGTTATGAGGGCATTGTTAACGCTCTAAATGAAAAAGAAATTCCTATTAACGATAACGCGATTATTTGGTACACTACTGAAGATCTTAAGTATCTTTTTAATGGTACTATGGATAACATAATAATAGATCGTCTAGGTAATGTAACAAGTGTTGTGTGTTACAACGATCAAATTGCCTCACAGCTTATCCATCTATTAAAAAGAAATAACCTTAGTGTACCAAATGATATTTCCATTGTTAGCTTTGATAATTCTTTTTTAGCTAAGGAGATGGTTTGTAACTTAACTTCTGTAGTTTATCCAGCCAAAAAGATAGGAAAAAAAGCTGCAAGTATACTCTTAGCTAGAATTAATAATAGTTCTATAAAAGAATCCATTAAAGTGGAACCAACACTCAAAATAAGAGGATCTGTAAAAAGCATAGAATGAAAATATTATGAAATAATATGTTATTTATTATCTTAATATTAACTTGCTTTTTACCCTTTTATCATATAGAATTAATCTATACAAAGTTGTACGTACATGTTATATGTACTCAGATTAAAGCTGACATTCAAGGTCCACATGATCGGCAATCTGACCTAGTTACTTGCATAAATTTATACCTGCTACGCAGGCGTAAGTTTTAATTACTATTTTAAAGGAGGTATATCATGCCAAAGTATTCAATTGGTGTAGATTTTGGAACTTTATCTGGACGCGCTTTATTAGTTAATGTTGAAACTGGTGAAGAATTAGCGGATTGCACCCTAGATTATCCTCACGGGGTTATGGATGAAACTCTTCCATGCGGAAAGAAACTTGCACCTGACTGGGCGCTAGAACATCCAATGGATTATTTAGATGTATTTAGAATAACAATCCCTGCTGTATTAGAAAAATCGGGTGTTTCTCCTGATGATGTTATCGGGGTTGGTGTTGACTTTACTGCTTGCACTATGTTACCTGTAAAAGCAGATGGAACTCCACTTTGCTTTTTAGAACAGTACAAGGAGGAACCACATGCTTACATAAAATTATGGAAACATCACGCTGCACAAGATAAAGCAAACAAACTTAATGAAATTGCAGAAAACATGAATCAAGATTGGCTAAAAAGATATGGTGGAAAGATTTCATCAGAATGGATGTTCCCTAAGATCTGGCAAACTTTAGAGGAAGCTCCTCACATTTATGATGAAACCGATTTCTTTATCGAAGCTGCTGACTGGGTAATCTGGATGTTAACAGGAGTTCAAAGTAGAAATTCATGTACTGCTGGTTATAAAGCTATGTGGCACAAACAAGATGGATATCCAGGCAAAGAATTCTTTAAGGCGCTAGATCCTCGTCTGGAAAATGTAGTTGAAGATAAATTAAATTGTCCTATCTCCCCACTTGGTGCAAAAGCTGGTGAAATAACAGAGGAAGCATCTAAACTTACAGGTCTTAAAGTTGGTACTGCAGTAGCCATTGCTAATGTAGATGCTCATGTTACTGTTCCTGCTGTTAAAATTGATGGACCTGGCAAAATGCTTGCTATTATGGGTACTTCTACTTGCCATATTTTACTTGGCGAAGAAGAACATACTGTTCCTGGTATGTGTGGCGTTGTTGAAGACGGCGTTTGCCCAGGTTTTTATGGTTATGAAGCTGGTCAATCTTGTGTTGGTGATCATTTTGCATGGTTTGTCGAAAACTGTGTAAGTGGCGAATATTACGATGAAGCCAAAAAAGAAGGACTTAACATTCATGAATACTTAACCAAAAAAGCCGATACATTAAAAGTAGGTCAAAGTGGTTTAGTTGCTCTTGACTGGTGGAATGGTAATCGTTCTGTATTAGTTGACGTAGACTTAACAGGCCTTATCCTTGGTATGACGCTTCAAACAAAACCAGAAGAAATTTACCGTGCTTTAATTGAAGCAACTGCTTATGGTACAAGAAAAATTATTGAAACATTTAACGAAAATGGTGTTCCAGTAAATGAATTTTACGCATCTGGTGGTATCTCTCAGAAGAATGCCATGGCTATGCAAATCTATGCAGATATCATTAAAGTACCTATTAAAATAGGTGGTACTTCACAAGGCCCAGCTCTTGGTAGTGCAATCTTTGGTGCTGTTGCTGCTGGTAGTAAAAATGGTGGATACGATGATGTATTTAAAGCAGGTAGTGTAATGGGTAAATTACGCGATACTGTTTATCTTCCAAATCCAGAAAACGCTAAGATCTACGATTTATTATACGCTGAGTACAATACTCTTCATGATTATTTTGGACTGGGAGCAAATGATGTTATGAAACGTCTAAAAGAAATAAAAAAAGAGCAAAGTAAATAGTCAATTGAATTACAATTATCATCTTATTCGAGTCGGTTCAGTTTAAAAATACATATTTACGCATGAATATTTATGCACGATTTTATCTTTATAGTTTAAATATTCATTTTGGTGTATAGTTTAATTTTTACATATTAAAAAACAAGGTTAAAATAAGGGTGTAAAAAAGGGAGCAGTTTTAAGTTTTTAATAATTTTACAAATTTTAGTTTTTACATTTTATAGTAAACATATTGAAATATTTTAATTTATAGGAGGATAATTATGTCTAATTTAAAACGTTATGAATTTTGGTTTATCACAGGTTCCCAACATTTATATGGACCCGAAACATTAAAGCAAGTTGCAGAGC
>JAEWHU010000249.1 GCA_023387635.1 Bacillota bacterium | reverse complement strand
TTCCATAGGAATGCGCCGTTTTATTATAGGCCTTGGCAAAAAAGTACTTATTGCTAATAATGTAGGATTGTTATGGAGCCAAATTTCAAGTGGTACTGCTGGGGAAGCTTCTGTGCTTTTATATTGGATTGGCATTTTAGCATATTCATTTCAAATTTATTTTGATTTTTCCGGTTACTCTGATATGGCAATTGGCCTTGCCAGGATATTTGGACTTAGCTTTGATGAGAACTTCAATTATCCGTATATATCCAAAAGCATTACTGAATTTTGGCGTCGTTGGCATATAACACTTGGAGCATGGTTTCGTGATTATGTGTATATTCCCCTTGGTGGAAACAGATGTTCAAAACTTATGCATCTTAGAAATTTAATAATCGTATGGGCTTTGACTGGTTTTTGGCACGGAGCTTCTTGGAATTTTATATTATGGGGACTGTACTTTGCAGTTATATTGATTATGGAAAAGTATTTCTTATTAAAGATGCTTGATAGGTCACCTGCATTATTTAGGCATGTATATACAATAGTACTTGTTATGATAAGCTGGGTAATCTTTTACTTTGAAGATCTAAATGTACTCAAAGACTATATATTAGGAATGTTTGGTTTAAAAGGAATGCCATTGTATAATGATCAAGGATTATATTATCTGTTAAGTTATGGAGTTATATTTGTCCTTGCGGCATACTTTTCAACGCCACATTTTAAGAAAGTTATTGATTTTACTGAGAAAACAACCAAGCAATACGCGTTTGTCTGTGCCACTTTTGCATATGTTTTAGTTTTCATAGGATGTGTTGCTTATCTTGTAGACAGCACGTATAACCCATTTTTGTACTTTAGATTCTAAGGAGGAGATGGGTCAGAGTTTGTAGGAGGTAAAAATGAAAATTACATTTAATAAAATATTTTTTTATATATTTGGCTTAATGTGGTCGGGGTTCATACTATGGAATTTAGTAACACCACAAAAAGTATTTTCTGAAAATGAAAATAGATATTTAGCAGAAATCCCTAAGTTCACTTATGAGAAACTAATCAACGGGGAGTATATGAATGGGATGGATGAATATATAAATGATCAGTTTATATTTCGTGATAGATGGATTAGTATAAAAACCATGGCGGAGAGAGCCATGTTAAAGCAAGATATTAATTCTGTATATTTTGCAAAAGATGACTATTTAATTGAGAAGCATGGTAATGATGAAGTATCAGAAGAACAAGCGATTAAGAATAGGGAACGTTTAATAGAATTTGTTAAGAAATATACTGAAAAACTTGGGAATGACCGTGTAAATGTTATGTTAGTACCAACAGCATCAGAAATCTTAATTGATAAATTACCACCGTTTGCAACGGGCTATAATCAAAATGCTTACTTAGAAGAATTGATGGCTGCTATTCCACATGGTACTTTCATTGATATTCGCGATATGTTCATGAAGCATAAAGATGAGTATATTTATTACAGAACGGATCATCATTGGACGGCACTAGGTGCATTTTATGCTTATGAAAAGTGGGCAAAGGATGCAGGCTTTACACCACTTAGTAAAGAAGAGTTTGATATTACCTTAGCGTCTGATGAATTCTATGGTACATTGCATTCAAAAGTTAATACCAATATAAAACCAGACGATATTTATTTATATCATATTAAGGAAGATATGGATTATCAATTACTTTATAATTTAACGGATGAAAAGAGTACGTTATATGATTTAAGTAAACTAGAAGGAAAAGATAAATATTCGGTTTATATGGGCGGAAATAATGCAGTAGTTGAAGTTGGCACAAATAATAACAACGGACGGAGGCTTTTAGTAATTAAAGATTCCTTTGCTCATTCCTTTGTTCCATTTGCAGTAAACCATTTTGAAAAAACATATATGATAGATTTCCGCTATTTTAATGGAGGAATAGAAGCATACATGGAAGAAAATGAGATAACGGATGTACTTGTATTATATAATACTATGAGCTTTATAAAAGATAAAAATTCAATTAAGTTTCTAAAATAGTAAAAATCATTAATAGAACTTATAGTAAACATGGTGGAGTTATAAGCATCAAGGCGTAAATAGTCTTGGTGCTTTTCTTTTATAAAGCGGAAACATATCTAGAAGGATATGTTAAAATTGAGCCTTATGATGAAGATGTGGCAGAGCTATTAATAAGGACATATTATTTTACTAGAAAAAGAAGAGAGATGACCAGCTTTTATAATAATTTAGAGGAAATATTGTTAGAGGAACTGGATGTAAAACCTAGAGAATCCTTAAGTACCCTATATGAGGAATTAATAATTAAATTATAGATAAATTATAAAATCCTATGCTTAGAAATTAAGTATAGGATTTTATTGTAAAAAAATATGTTCTGTGAGTTTTTTGTGAGAACATAATGATATAGTGTAGGTACAAGAAAAAAGTATATTCGACTTATAAGGACAGAACTTGGGTTTTAAATTGTTTTTATGGTGAATATGATGTTTTTAATATTAATAATTTTTCGATTTGTAAAGATTTTTTGGTAAAAAAGTGGGTGATTTTTAAATTAAAGGAGTTGAAACCCTTATAAAATAAGGGTTAGAGATTACGAGAAATTATTAAATAATTAAGGAGGATATAAATATGAAATTTATTAGCAAGTTTACACGGAAGAAAAGCATTGCTTATCTCCTTATTCTAGCGTTAATCATACCGATGATTATCCCTGGTTCTGGAGGGACGGCTTATGTGAAAGCAGCAGAGAATGAGGTGACAGAAATTGAATCAGGGTCATCGACATCTTCTACATCTGAATTAACTACAACTGTGTCTGGAACGCCAATTACTGTGACCGGATCAGCAATTACACTAAATATACCTTCAATATCTTTATTAAAAAAAGATAAGACAGAAATTAAGAATGGTGATATTGTTAGTTTGAAAGATGAGTTCATCATAACAGTTTTTTGGGATGCCTTAGGTTCAGATGAAGAGGGAGACGACTATGAAGTTCGCCCAGGAGACTACTTTGATTTAAAGCTCCCAGAAGAATTTAAGATACCAGATGATTATGAAGGATATAAAGATGAATTTTATCCAGATCCTAGTAGGGTAGAGCCAGGATTTCCAACAGGTAAACCTTTTGCAATATCTAGTATAGTGAAAGATGGAGCTGATGCATATCTTCGTATAACATTCCAAGATATAGGCGAATATGAATATGTAGAAGATGGGGTAACGTATAGTACTCCTGCATTACCTCTAATAATTGATGCAAATATTGAGTTTACTTGTAGCCTTATTGAAAACCTGACCGGTGATGAGAATGGTAATGTAGAGATTATTTTAGGTGAAGCAAGTATTAATATTAAGGTTAATGAGCTATCGCCAAAAGCACCAGGGTTAAGCAAATCTGTTGTTTCAAAAAATGGTAAAAACATTAGTGATAATGGTGAAACCGAGTGGAGAGTAGAGTATACACATCCAACAGGAAACTTAGACCAGCCTATTAATTTAACAGATACTATTCCAGAGGGAATGGAATTCGTAGAAGGCAGCATAGAAATCAGTGTTAACGGTGTTGATG
>JAEWHU010000247.1 GCA_023387635.1 Bacillota bacterium | reverse complement strand
ATATAACAGAAAATGGACAAGTTGATTTAGAACATTTAAAAGAATTATTGCGAGTGGATACTATTTTAGTATCAATCTGCTACGTGGATAGTGAAGTTGGTATTATACAACCAATCAAAGAAATTAGTAAATTAGTTCATGAGCATCCACGTTGTCACCTTCATGTAGATGCCACCCAAGGCGTTGGTAAAATTCCGGTAAGCTTTGATGATATTGACTTGTTAACTTTTTCAGGACATAAGATATATGGGCCTACTGGTTGTGGAGTGTTACTTAAAAAAGAAAAAATAATGTTAGAACCTTTAATTCATGGTGGTATTAGTACTACAACTTTTCGCAGTGGGACGCCAATGCTATCTTTAGCTGCTGCGACGGAAAAAGCACTTTCATTGTCCATGGATAATTTAGATAAAAGATTGGAACACGTTACTTCCTTAAATAAACATTTAAGAGAAGAACTTAGTAAAATTAGTATAGTGCACATGAATACCAAAGAGGAAAGCTCCCCTTATATATTAAACATTAGTTTAAAAGGAGTTAATACCAACAGATTACAAGGTGAATTATCAAAGAAAGAAATATATGTAGCTACCAAATCAGCTTGTTGTGCGCCAAATACAGTATCAAGACCTGTATACGCTATAACAAAAGATAGGAAATTGGCACTTGCTACACTAAGAATTAGTCTTGGTTATCAAACAACCATAGATGAGCTTAATGTATTTCTAAAAGAGTTAAAAGATAGTTTGAACGATATGGGCATAAACATAGGATAGTAATGGAGAAGATAGATGGAAAATTATAAAGACGTAGAGAGAAGTATTATAAAAAGGTTTCGTAAAGAAATATGGCGAAAATTTATATCCGCAGTAAATGAATATGAATTAATTAAAGAAGGAGATAAAATTGCAGTATGTATCTCTGGTGGTAAAGATTCTATGTTACTTGCAAAATGTATGCAAGAATTACAAAAACATGGAAGAGTTAAATTCGATGTTGAGTATTTAGTTATGGACCCAGGTTATAACCCTTATAATAGACAAGTTATAATAGATAATGCAGAGTATTTAAATATTCCAATTCATATATTTGAATCGGATATCTTTGATATAGTAGCAACAGTAGATGAATCACCTTGCTATCTATGTGCAAGAATGAGAAGAGGCTATTTATATAAGAATGCAAAGGCTCTTGGTTGTAATAAAATTGCTCTTGGTCATCACTTTGATGATGTTATAGAAACTACATTAATGAGTATGCTCTATAGTGGCCAAGTAAAGGGAATGATGCCTAAACTTCATAGTACTAATTATGAAGGAATGGAATTAATTAGACCATTATATATGGTAAAAGAAGCTGACATTTTAGCTTGGAAGAAATATAATAACCTACAGTTTATCCAATGTGCATGTAGATTTACTGAGAATTGTATGCTTGGTGATAATGGCGGTGGCTCAAAACGCGCTGAAATGAAAGAATTAGTTAAGAAATTTAGGCAAACAAGCTCTATAATAGATATGAATATCTTCAGGAGTATGCATAATGTTAATTTGGATACTGTAATCGGATATCAAAAGAAGGGAAAAGAATATAATTTCCTTGATGAGTATGATACAGAAGAAATAGCAATAGACAGTGATAATATTGCAAAGGACTGTGATTAATCATACAAGACGCTGATTAAATCATACAAAACGATGATTAAATAACACGAAATTAAATATAAAAAATAATGTAAAATCAAAAAATTGATTAATCATTAACAAATTAGATATAGGAGAAAGAATGACAAGACAAGACTTTAATTTTTATTTACCAGAAGAATTAATAGCACAAGATCCCCTAGAAGATCGTTCAAGTTCAAGATTACTTGTATTAGATAAGAACACTGGTGAATTAACTCATAAAATATTTAAAGATGTAATAGATTATTTAAAGGAAGGTGACTGCTTAGTAATAAATAATACTAAGGTTATCCCTGCAAGATTAATTGGTGAAAAAGAAGGCACTGGTGGAAAAGTAGAAGTACTTTTACTAAAAAGACATGAGAATGATATCTGGGAAGCATTAGTAAAACCAGGGAAGAAAGCAAAAGTTGGCGCAAAATTGTCTTTTGGCGTAAATGAGAATGGCGTGGCACTATTAACTGGTGAAGTTGTAGAAGTGGTTGATGAAGGTAATCGCTTAATAAAATTTCATTACGAAGGAATCTTTGAAGAAATACTTGATAAATTAGGACAAATGCCATTACCACCATATATTACTCATCAATTAGAAGATAAAAATAGATACCAAACCGTATATGCAAAATATGAAGGTTCCGCCGCAGCACCTACTGCAGGTCTTCATTTTACAAAAGAATTGTTAGAGAAGATTAAAGAAAAAAATATTGTTATTGCTAATGTAACTTTACATGTTGGACTTGGAACTTTTAGGCCTGTAAAGGTAGACAACATATTAGAGCATCACATGCACTCTGAGTTCTATCACATTGAAGAAGAG
>JAEWHU010000243.1 GCA_023387635.1 Bacillota bacterium | reverse complement strand
ATTCTGAATTACACTTTCCTTTTCTTTCATGCTATTTGTAAGATTATCTATGTTTTCTTCTTTTTCATCTAGATATTGTTGTAAGATTTCATTAGTTTCGTCTTTTTATTTTATATATGCATGAAGTGTCTCTATTGCGTTAGCCTTTTCATTTAGCTCTTTATGAAGATTCTCCAAACTCTCTTTACTTTCTTTCACATCTGAATGGAGAATTTCTATTGTAAGTTCTTTTTCTTCTATATCTTTTTGGAGAGCTTCTATCACATTTTCTTTCTCTTCTACATCCTTTTGAAGAGATACTAGCGCATTTTCTTTTTCATCGACTTTCTTTTGGAAATCTTCGATGGTATCGTCCTTTTCTGCGATGATATTATCTTTTTCTTTGATACTATTCTGTAGATTTTCTATAATAATTCCTTGTTCTTCTATGTTACTTTGAAGATTTTCAATTACACTTTCATTTTCATTCAAGCTATTTGTAAGGTTTTCTATTTCTACTTCTTTATTAGATAAATCAGATTCTAATTGCTCACAACTATCTGTTTTTTTCTCTAATTCTTCCTTCAGATTTTGAAGTTTATTTTCCTTTTGTGATAACGTCTCTTTAATTGTATTTAGTTGTTGCTCTTTATCAATAAGTTTTTGTTGTAGTTGCTTATTCTCATTTTTACTCAATCCCAAAGCATCATTCGTATTTTTCAAATTTGTTACAGCATGCTCTAGTTCACTTTTGTTTTTGCTTAATGTTTCATTTACCTTTTTCAAATCATCTTCCAAAGATGAAATTAAAACGATTTTATTATGTAAATCTGATAATTTATCTTGATTATCATTTTCTAAAGTACTAATTTGTTCTTTTAATATGTTTATTTCATCTTCTTTGTTTGCAAATATTACTTCTGTTTCTGCAAGAAGTTCTGTTATATGTTTAATATTCTGTTCTTTTTCATCTAAAGTTGATTTAAATGACTCAATTTCATTTTGTTTATCTAGTAGTTTTGATTCTAATTTCTGAACTTCTTTTTCATTCTTTTTGATAGAATCAGTTAGTTTTTCTTTTTCTAAATTTGTATCTTCTAACTTTGCTTCATACTCCTTTATTTCATCAGTAAGCTTAGATATTTCATTTTCTCTTTCGCGAACATATTCCTCAACTTCAACTGTAATTTCATTGTATTTTGCAATCTCGTTTTTAAAATTGGTAACTTGCTGAGATAATTTAAGTACTTCTTGCTGTTTTTTCTCTAGTAAACTATTTGCATCATCATTGTTTTTGGATAGTTCATCTATTCTAATAAGAGTGTTTCTATACTCTCGCTCAATATCTAATAATCGTTGCATTTCTTGTTTTGAAACTATCATTTAATCACCAAAACCCTTCTATTTCTCTGTTGTATATACTTCATAATAATTCTTATTTTTATTCAGTAGTTATCACTGTAACTGATATTATATTATACTTGTTTTGTGAGTCAAAATCTATCACCTAATTTAAATTATTTGTATCAGTATTTTGACAAAAATAAAAAAGTACAGTGATTTGAAATCAATATGGTAATTTTATGTAATTTGATGTAGTATTTGTATTAGAAGTATTCATATTTGTTGTTAAAAGCGTATTATATCGTTATTCTAAAGGAGGTGCATCATGTTTAAAAATACTGCAGTATTCATAGCCGAAATGGCTTGCCCATCTATTTCTTATCGAATAAAGAAAGAGCTATTAGGCGAAGATATTTCTAATCCTAATATGCAGTCACTACAATCAAAGATACTAAGCGAAGAAGAAATATTAAGAATATTTTCTTTGAAGAAAGAAGATGGTTGGCTTGGAGGATTATTTCATGGTGTTGATGAACCTGAATGTAGTATTAGATACTTAATAGAAAAAGGGGTTGAACCAAGCCATCCTATAATTCAGGAAGGGCTAAAAGCAATAATAAATAAAGGTGAAGATTTTGATGTAGGAAGTATGTACAGAGTTGGCAAGCCATTAGATGAATTACATTTAGGTGGTTCTACACTAATCAAAGCTTGTGTTTTTGCATACACCGGAAATGAACATTATGATTTTGTGATTGAAAAAATAGATGAAGCCTTGGATGTATTTAGATATGTATGTAATGTTAAAAAAATTACCGATATTTATGATATATACAATAATAAATTGGTATTTAAAAAGGGAGCCATTTGGCCAAGTATATATCATCTACGTCTGCTTGCATATACTACTATATGGAAAAATGATAATAATAAAGAAATGTTAGTTAATGCTATATCAAATCTTTCAAAACTATCACCTATCCCAAATATTAAACTTCTATATAAGAGTCAGATTATCTCACCTGCTTCAATCTATATGAACAATTTTAACGAGGATATGAATTGCCTTAATGCAAAGGAATGGATGATGTGGTTTCATCGTACTGAGTTAATATCAAGACTTGGTATTGCATTTGAAATACCTTCTATTAAAACACAAATCGAATACGTAAATAAAATTTTAAGTGAAAACAATGGACTATTTACAAAGAAACTAAGACATTTCTATTTTACAAAATGGACTCAATATTTAGGGTTAGCACTGGAAAATGATTGGAGGTCGGATGAAAAGGTAATTAATGATTTAACATTTAGATGTTTATTGATTAATTTATATTCTTAAATCAGAGCCTTACATAAAAGCGTTTCAAATGTAACAATTGAGCAGAGCTAATTAGCCCTGCTCAATAAATAAGATATTTTATACAATAAGTTAAGAGCAATTTTGTTAATGTACAATAAAAAAATTAGTCCATCAAATTACTATCACATAGCCGTGTGGCTTCGTTTACTCAAGGTTACTAACCATTTTCATTCTCATTCTACTAAGCACTGCTAACACCTCATATTTTCTCGGAAGATCCATCCAACGCCCACATTCCGTAAAAAAAGTTGAATAAGCAGATTCAAGGCCATCTTGTTTAATATCTTCAAACAATTGTTCCACTTCTTCTAGCGTGTGAATCAAATGGGGTTCTGTTTGTTCTTCCTCTAGCTTCTCAAAAGAAAATATCTGGTATCGTTTCATTGGATTCACACGGTTTATTAACTTACGCAATAGAAAAGCGATTGCATTTAGCTGAGGAATGGATGCGATATCATGAATCATTCGAATATCCACTTGCTCCTCACCTAATATCAGAAAACCTAGGTCTGATACTTTTAATACTTCTGTAGAAGATTCATCTGGATACGTGGTCAAATAGTTGGCATCAATCTCGTTTCTATTGTTATAGTCCCCATGGGCTATCTTTGTCTCACACTTATCTTGCATTTGATATGCACCCCTAGATTGTAACTCCTTTGCCTCCTCTGTTACTTGGTGAATCTGATAATCCTTCATCATATAGATTCGATCAGATACTTGTAGATACTCACTACTCCCTCCGATGACGAGTATCGTAGAAACTCCCACTTGCTTTGATAATTCCTGTACCCTTTCCACGAATGGAGTGATTGGTTCTTTTTCAATCAATGCCTTCATAATAGGATCTTGAATCATAAAATTCGTAGCTGACTTATCCTCATCAATCATTAATAGCCTAACTCCCCAATTGATGGCATCTATAATATTTGCAGCTTGAGAAGTGGAACCAGATGCATGTTCAGTAGAAAAATCTGCTGGGTTTCCACCAGGAATCCATTTAATAAATGGTGATAAATTCGTATGACGAACACTTCTTCCATCTTCTGCTGATATTTTCATTGCGGAATTATCAGTAATAACATATTCTCTGCCATCCCCTTCGATGTGATTATAGATTCCTGCACTTAGTGCATCTAGTAGTGTACTTTTACCTGAGTATCCACCACCTGTAATAACTGTAACACCCTTTTTAAATGCCATTCCTTTGATTCCTGCTATTTCCACTTCATCCTCCTTTGTTGACTGAAATGGAATAGCATTTCCCATCGGGAAGTCACTTCCTTTTTCTCTTGGTAGAATACTTCCATTGGCTACGAAAGCACAATATTCACTTTCCTTTAACCATGTTCTTATTTCTTCTTGCCTTTGCCAAATTCCTAAGGCACGATTCAATCCATCCAGATTAAACTCTTCAATAAATCGATTCACAGCATCTGGTAAATCTTTTGTTAGCATCTGTACCGACTTTTTATGCTTTCCAATTGGTAATTGTACTTGAATCATAATACTTGCACAAAGGTATGCTGGAACATCATTAGCTTCATCAATTGGAATAATGGTATTCTTTGTTGGATTGGTATAATACTTCTGGGAAACCATATTCGTTGTTATAACATTTCTTTTTAGAATCTTATTACCTGGTTCATAAATATAATAATGTCCATTTTCCTTCCCTGTCCGTTTCCTATTCTCATTTAGTCCATTTAATGTTTTTATATAGGGAATAAAAGAGCGGAAGATATAATCAAGGGTTGCTGTACTTGTATCATCCACCTTTAAATTCTTCATGGGAATATGAATTGTTATCGTTGGCTTTGATAAATCAAGTCGATTGCTTTTAGTAATTTCGTATCCAATCTCATCATCCCAATATAGCGCATGGTTGTGTTCAATAGAATCTTTATCAATAAATGTTTCTAACATCTTTCCTTCATACATATCTTCATATGTTTCACTGTTTGGTCTCATATTCAATAAATAATATTTTAGTCTTTTCAAATTGTAATCTCCTTTTTAATTCGAATTTGCTAATGGCATCCATTCTAAAATTCTTGCTTTCTTTCTTGTTAAAATCATCAATCATATTTAAATTCTTAATCATTATCTTTTTATTTTCTATCATATCAATCACCTTTTCCTTTCTTAATTGCTTCTAATGCCCTGAATATGGGCAATGCCCATTTCATGGGCATAAAGATAGCCATAATAAGCAGCTCTATCCTACTAATTATGGCTATTTTTGCGCACAAAAAAAGACACACCATTAATGCGTCCTATAGTCAACAGTATTCATAAAGGTACTTAAAAAATGGCAGAACTTTAGCGTATTCATCGCTAAGCACATGCCCTATTCAGTTAATTGTTTTTCACCATCCATATATTCTTTTTCATAATCAAATTCCTCCTTTAACTGAATGTTTTAAGTAATTTTACTTTTATATAATAACATAATATTCCATAGAAAGCAAGATATTTTATAAATATAGCAAATTCACTACTTTTCTCATGATAAGCGTTATGACCTAGCATATATAAGTCTATACGGAATTACAATTATAATCTGATGCTCCTGCTTCGTTGGCCTTCATATCCTATATGCCGATAACATCAAATGAATGGAGTTGAACTGCCCCCTTTCAGGTAGACAGGGAGCGGTTCAGACAAGAAATTAATCATTATACAACAGCCAATTTAAAGTATGCCCAAATGCACTTATTATTGGTACCCGGTCATATTCCATGGATAAACCAGAGACAAATCCTCCACTTGGATAAAATCCATTCTCATTTCCAAGGAAAGTAACACCGTAATCATTGTTTATCTCTCCATTAACGTTGAGTTTTAGACGATAATCTAGCTGATATCTACTATCATTGTTATGGATTAAAGTAATTATATAACCTTCAATTGTTATCCCTTTATCTTTTAATTGTTCAAAGTTATTAATCCATTGTTGCTTATAGTCTGCAACATATCCATCATAGCCCATATCAAGGAATATCTGTATAATTCTTTTTGTTTCTTTTTCTTCTTCTTTAATTTGCTTCTTTGCTTGGTTATAGTAATCATCCGGTATGATTCTAAACAAGCTATTTCCGACATTCTCAATCTTGTAACTAAAATACTCACCATTAATATAGTAAGCTCTTCCATTCACCTTATATTCCATTAATTTATACCATTCAATGTCTTCTAAGTCTTTCAGATATAATTCTGCTTTATTTACAGGAATCATATAATTTTCTCTTAGATATATTGACCTCCAAAAAGTAGCTTCATCTTTATCTGTAAGATAGTTTTGATAATCATTATTATAAGTTTCCTCATCAATATAGAAACTATCTCCACCAATTTTAACTTGTTTATACATTAAATCTAAATCAACTTCTTCAAATTCCGTTTCCCAATCATACAAAGCCTTAAGATTAAGATAGGAAAATGCTTTCTCGTAATTGCCATTCTTAAGTGATTCAAGGAGTGCATTTCCTCTTATTACATATGGCAAACTAGAATAACTAACTCCATCTCCCCTTACTTCATTAATACCTAACCAGGTAAGTGGTATCGAAAATATGAGTATCATAAGTATTGAAATAACCAACCTTCTACGAAGTTTTCCAAACGCTCTTTTTGCGTGTTTTGCATAGGTCTTCTCGTCCATACTTGTTTCTTGTGGTATAAACATCGGTTGTTTTAATTTTGTTAATTTCTCATTGCAGTGTTCACATTCCAAAAGATGTTCTTCTATCAACTGTTTTGTATCCTCACTGCAACATTCATCTACATAAAGAGGTAATATATCCTCCATTACATTACACGATATCTTCACTATTTTTCCTCCATTTCTTTAAGAATCTGTTCCTTAGCTCGGTAGCAGGTGACTTTCGCCCAACTTTCCGTTTTACCAAATATTTCAGCAATTTCCCGATATTTAAGTTCACCAAAAACTTTAAGTGTAAATACTTCCTTATATGGTTCACTAAGCTGATGCAACGCTTTATGTATCTCTAATGCTTGTTCTTTTTCTATCAGTAATTTCTCAATACTCTCAACACCAATGCAGTTATCAAGATCCAGTTCCTGCGTCTGATTACTTTTTTTCTTCCCATAATTAATCAGTGTATTGCGTGCAATCTGACAAAGCCAAGTGTACAGACTGCATTTTCCCTGAAAGTTCTTAATGTTTAGATATGCCCGATAAAATGTTTCCTGAGTCAGCTCCTCAGCCAGATACTCATCACGACATAATGTTAATAAATATCGATAAACCTGCTTTTCATGCAAGTTGTAAATATCCTGAAATTCCATCACCCACTCCCCTCCTTTCCTCTTCATCTATTAGACAAGTGATACTTGAGATGGTTACAATATATAATAACAGTTTCTATAAAAAAACAATTGACAAAAATACTACCACATAACTGAACAACATAAAAATCCCTTGAAATTCAAGGGATTTTGTAGGACGTACAGTTAAATCAACACGATATGTATCTCGTGTACGTAATTAAGCTCACTTTCCACTTTAGGAATTATTATTTATTATTTTTATAATATTTTTTCCCAGCAACAATATCTACTTTTTTGTTCAAATCCAATGTCATGCGCTGCCTTTATAAAATCTTTATCACCTATATCAACCATCATCATAAAACATTCTATTTTAGGATATTTATGTTTTACGTCCATTGTTGCATATCTCAATAACATCTCTGGATGAGTATCAGAGTGTGAAAAAGCTCCAAATACTTCTAAGCAATCATTACTTATTAATTTACTATATATTGCACTTACAATAGTATTGCTCTCATATACCACGTATATATCCCACTCATCTCTATGAGCAGATATACGTTCCGCAGTCCAATAGCCTGCATTTGCATCTATATTAACTTTATGGAATTCCAAATATTGTTCAAAATTAGATGCATCGACTTTCTTTACTTGTTCTGAAACTGAGTAATCTGTACATGCTTTCTTTTCTAAGTCAAGTCGATAATCTTATTTATTTTTGCAGATTTTCCAATTCTCGTTCTACTGTCTTTTTTTCGATTATAGCTCCACGTTCTTCATACCAACTAATCCATTTCTGACAATATTCAATAGCTTTATCTTTGTTTCCCATCTGCTTATAGATACATACAAAAGAGTATAATGTATCGCAATAGGTTTGACTATCTATTTCCCATGCTTTTTCATAGTAAGATAATGCTTCATGTAATAAGTTTCTAGATTGTAGAATATCGCCCTTGTTTTGATACAAAAACCATTCGTTATGCCCTTTTTCTATTGTTTCATCAATCAATTGTTCAGCCTCTTCATACTGTTTAGCTTTGATATAAGCTGTAATTAGAGCGTTACGAAAGACTACACTGTCCGGTCTTTCTTTACATTTATCTATAAGTTCATCTATCATTTGTTGAATCTGCCCCATATCGACTTTAAGACACATTTTATAGGATAAAGCATCCCTGTAAATACGGTCATTTTCATTTTTTGCCATTTTCATAGCGCTGTTAAAATAATCTTCTGCTATATGAAAACAAGTCCATGCATAAAGCCAGTTGATATAACCATATGTTTTTAGATCACTTGAATTATATTTTCCTTCAGTAAATAAGCGATTATATGCCAGTTCTGCTTGCTGAAAATCTTCTTTTTTTCTCGTATCTTCGAATATCGCTGCAAGTTTACTTGCCAAATTATCATAACTTTCTTTCTTTTCCTGAAATAGTTCATCAATCGTAACGCAACATGTCTTTGCAATTATTGGTAACATCATTGTATCTGGAACACTTTGCGAATTCTCCCATTTACTTATTGCTTGATATGAAATATTTAACTTTTCAGCTAGCTGTTCCTGTGTCATACCTAATCCTTCACGGAGTGCCTTTATATTCTTACCTATTGTCATAATTAATCCCTCCATTTACAAAATTTAACGGCCGTTGATTATATTATATATCATTCATCACTGGTTTCAATAACCTCTTGATTGCACCAACTCAACCAATAGCTGAGTTTATAACTAGCTGGGATTATAAGCAATAGAAACGATATTTGGAAGTTCAATATCCTACTTCAGTTTCTATCGATAAAATCATTAATATCTTGGTTTAATATGGCATGATGCTTCTTATTTCTGATTTAGATTTTTTCAATAATTAATATTTTACAAAATATTGTAAAAACACTTGACTTAAAGTTAACTCTAACATGTATAATAAAAATTATCAATGCAAGAAGGCATTGAACAAGGAAGAAAAATAATTAAAGGAGGGTTACACATGATTTTACAAGAAACATATACGTTGAAAAATGGGGTTAAAGTGCCGAAAATCGGTTTAGGAACCTGGCAGATACCGGATGGTGAACAAGCCTATCAGGCAGTCCTATGGGCATTACAGAATGGATACAGACATATAGATACAGCAATGGCATATGGAAATGAAGCTAGTGTTGGCAAAGCAATTAAGGACTCAGGAATCCCTAGAGAGGATATTTTTGTTACAACAAAGCTTCCAGCAGAACATAAGGGGCATAAAATCGCCCATGAATGCTTTCAAAAATCCATAACTTCATTGGGACTTGATTATATTGATCTTTATTTAATTCATGCACCCTGGCCTTGGCACAGCATCGGTCAAGATTGCACACAGGGGAATATCGATAGCTGGTTGGCCATGGAAGAGATCTATGATAGTGGTAAGGTGAAAGCAATTGGTATCTCAAACTTTGAACCAAAACATATTCAACCACTTTTAGCAGTATGCAAATATGTACCAATGATGAATCAGATATCCTTCCATATCGGTAATAAGCAGGAAGAAATTGTGAATTTTTGCACTCCTTTGGATATTAAGATTACAGCCTATTCACCGCTGGCGACCGGAAGGATAATTGGAAATGAAGCGATTGTAGCGATGGCTGATAAATATCAGGTAACACCAGCCCAGCTTTGCATCCGTTACTGTTTGCAAAAGGATACTGTTGTTATTCCGAAGTCAACGAAAGAAGAGCGGATTGTATCCAATGCAAAGGTGGATTTTGTTATCAGTGACGAGGATATGAAGGTCCTTGATCAAGTTTAATTAAAGAAGGTAGTTTCCTCTCTCTTTTTTGATTACATAATCATATACCAAACCCCTACTTTCATGAAAAGCAGGGGTTTTTTAATGCATAAGTATACTTATATCTTGTTATTTACATTTTTAATGCTTCCTAGTATACTCATCATTAATACATCAATACGATATTTACACTAAAATAATCTATGCGAGGTTACAAAATGACAGATGAAAAACTATGTATAAGAACAGGCGGAATTCAATTAGGTAACAATCATTCATATTTCAACCATCGATACGAACCAACTTCATATGAATTCTTAGACTACCTTTTTAATGAATATCAGCTATCAACAAATGATACTCTTGTTGACTTTGGATGTGGCAAAGGAAGATTAAATTTTTATGTAAACTATCGTTTTCACTGCAACACAATAGGAATTGAATTAAATGCAACCTATTATGAGGAAGCAATTCAAAATCTCATCACCTACAATGGAGCTTCTAAACAAAAGATCCATTTTAAGTGCATGCCTGCACAAAGCTATACCGTTTCTAACACGGATAATCACTTTTATTTTTTTAATCCATTTTCCATTGAAATTTTTCGTCAGGTAATAAGTAATATAATTTATTCTATAGAACATACACCAAGAATTTGTAACCTAATTCTTTATTATGCTGATGCAGAATATATATATTACTTGGAGAATTATACTCTCTTTAAACTAGTAGAAGAAATTAAGCTCCCACACACAAAAGATGACCGTGATTGTTTTTATATTTATACAAACCCATTCTAGGGTAATATCAACTGGATTGTATCACCTCTCTTTCATGTTATGATTATAAAAGCAATTATCTTAAATGTTATTATCCCCGTTTTTAGCAATAAAACGTACCTCACTAATTGTCAACTGGCCAGCATTAAGTCTTTCTTTCGAAATATTATTTCGTTCAAGTAAAAAATAATCCACCGCCTCCCATAAAGAAAAGGATGCTACAATTGACAATATTTCTGAAAATATATCTCCTACTTTGGCTGTATTTATCGTAAAATATATAATAAGAAGAACAGTTCCTAAAACAAACAATGAAAGAATTGTAATAAAGTTAAATAGTAAATCAATGCGTTTGTCTTTTAATATTAAATTATAATGCTCTTTAATCAAGCTAGTAATATAAATTTGTTCCTTCACACTTAATTGTACGTTCTCAAACTGAATAATAATCGGATAACGTATGGGAATGTAATATGCCTTTCTATCGATAAAATCATAAATATCTTGGTTTAAAGTTGCTTGATTTCCTATAGATAGCATATCAAACCATTCTATACCATCATACGCATTAATTCGAATAACCGCATTATTATAATCATCTAAATATTCTTTTTCTATATATTGCTCCATAGATGGCATTTCGTTTTCATATTGTCGTATTTTTTTAATCATATGCCGTCTTAGTTTTTTCCTTTTCATACGAATTACTTCATCCTTTTCTTTAACAGGTAATTGTGTTGCTTCTCTGTAATGTATAAATAAATATCTTCTAATTAATATTGCCAATTAAAATATGTTTAATAGTAATCCCCAAAATTATTTTATGATAATAAAAGAAGCTAGGAAGTATTGCACAAATTTTTATCTTTATGACTTATCTTGTAATCAAGACCTATAATTGCAATAGTTCCTAACAAGATGGCAGGAATCATCACTGATTCCTGCCATAGCTATACCATAATTTTGATACACATTATTATTAATGTGTTCCCTTACTTTGCACTCTCAAAAGCGATACTTACTAGGATATACCCATCAATATACTCTATCGAGTCATTCTCTTATTCAATAATCTATTTAACATCTATCGCCTGTATGGTCAGATCATCTTCAAGAAAATTAATATTTACAGATTTTCCATCAGATAAATATGCATAAACTCTACGTGTTGGAATTTTAACTTTTTCTCCATAATTCAAACTTTTTAATAAAATATCTTCTCTACTATAACTAGATGCAAATTCCACATTATCAACGGTCAAACCCAGATTCTCTAGATAATCAGATGCCGCCTTAAGTATATCCTCATCTGAAAACTTACCTTCTTGTAATACCTGAAATTCTCCAAGATCCTTCTTGTCATCAAACCAATCCATTGGGTAACGAGTCAGATTTAATAAATCTCCAGTAATGGCATCTATCCATACCCCATAATCATCTCCTTCGGAGAATGAACAAAAAGCATACCAACGGGCTACATATTCTGGCTGAATAGCTCCATTATCCTCAAGTTTATACTTATTATTCTGATATCCTACCATAATTTTTTCTGGCTCTTTAGAAGGCTTCACATAAGTTTGTAGTAATTGGTTTGCTATCTTTTTAATATCAATATATGCAATTTCATCCGCTGCCGGAAGTAAGTATTCTTCCCAATTTTCTTTAACTGTATACTCCTTTTCAATCAAGTAAAGTAAAGTGTTTTCATTTAAAGGTCTGCTAGAATTTATATTTTCTTCTCCTCTTTTACCTTGAAAGAAATATTCTTCTATCAATGCAATAGTTCGAATTTTTTCTTCACGAGTTAGCTCAAGATTTAAATCTATCTTATCTACAACATCAGTAGGCTCTAGTTGTACACTCGTTGCGTTACTTGCTTCCTCGTTTTGATTTTCTTTTACACATGCCATAAGCATTATAGAAAAAGTAAGGATAGTAATTAAAAGTTTAATTGTTTTCATATTTACCTCCATAACTTTTGGTGTTTGTTTTGTTTTTAATACTAATTAACCAAAAATACAAATAATACAAATAATACCATTATAAAATATCATTTCGGAATCATTTCAGTCAAAATTAATCATAAATTAGTTTATTCATGTATTTCTAATGTTCTTACTCTAGATAACAAAACCAAATCACTTACAATAAACTTGTTATGGTTCTCGATAAAACAGTATCCCAAGGTCTTGACTCAATCAATCTAATACCATTTTGATTACAAGTATCTGCTATCCACTTTCCATATGCAATACTTATTTCGGCTCTGTAATGTTGTAATTCGCCACCTTCTCTTGATAAATAATTCTGTAATATTTGATTTATGTCTGATTCATTCACAAATATTGATTTTACCTCAGGATTATTAAAAGATAATGTAAATTCGGGATAGATAAAATCGCCCTCAATAATAATAGGTACTTTATCTTCAATATGCCTGTTTACAAGCTCTTTCAATACCGGAATCATTTCTTTACTTACATCAATTAGCCAGTTTTTATTGCCATCAACTCCGACATCTTTCCAATTTACACCAGTATTCCAATAATGTATTGCAGGAAAACTTTCCTTTGTTGTAACAGTTTCAACGGATAGGTGAACATCATCTACTTCCAAAACATTCACACCATAGAATCGAGCAATTTCATAAGCTATGCTTGATTTGCCTGTTCCCGAAGCTCCACCAATAAATAGAACTGTCCAATTTCTATCATCGTTCATAACATTTATCCTCCCTCTTTTAAAATATCGCTTAAATCTTGTTCTCACAGAGCCCCTATAACCAGCATTGAGAGGATATTATCTAGTTTTATCATTTTCTCAAGCCCATAATTTATATTTGAAAATAAACTTTCGAATTCTTTTATGGTTCGCTGTTTACCGCCTCTACATTCAACAGACAATCTCAATCCATGCTTTATTACTTCTTTCGGTTCAAATTCGCCTGTCAGAATATCTTCAATTATCAAAAATTTTGTATTACTGTCACAATATTTTGTGCAGTTACGTAAAATATGTAAGCATTTTTTATCATCAAAATCATGAAGCAAATTCATTATTATAATATAATCATATACTTCACTTGATAACATCAATTCAAAAATATTACCTTCTATGAATGTAATGTTCACATTATTGTATTCTTTAAATTCATTTCCTATCTTACATGGTATTTTTGTATCAACAACAGAATAAAGACAATCTTCATTCTTTGTTAAAATGGCTGTTCCTAACCCCCCACTGTTTCCACCTAGTTCTAGCACTTTTTTATTAGCTAAATTCACATGTTTAACTACCTCTTTTCCAGTTTCGAATGTTATCTGAAAATTGTACCTTGAATAAATCTCGTACTCTAATTCACTAATGCTATCAAAAAAAAACTGAAATTCGTTAATCGCTTTATTAAACAGCTCTTTATAATTATAATTTTGATTTCTGCTAATTTTATCCAGAATATGTCTATGTTTTGTTTTGTGTTCATTCGTCATCACAAAACGGCTTCCATCGTAATCAAGCAAATTGTTAACTACCAGTATTCTCATAATTGCCTTATATATGCTTTTGTTTAATCCTAATCTCTTAATTTCTTCCAGGTTTATTAGTTGTGGTACTTTATAATCAACACAACAATTAATTCTATTGTAAAAATATACTGCCTCGTATATATAATTTACATAATCCATACACAATTTTAACCCCTTTGCTTGTCTTTAGTTTTCCGTCTTGATGTTTGATACTTTATGGCAAGTCATTATATATTCTTCATATAATTACGTGATTCTAGTAATAAACTATTTTCTCATAATAATTGCTCTTTCTTTAAATCCAAGGCTTTCCCAAAACTTTCTACCTCTTTTGTTCCAACAAAATACATCTAAATCAATGCTTTTTGTATTAAGTTTCTCCAAAAGGATATTAAAAGCCTTTGTACCTTTTCCACCACGTCGATGATTCCTACTAATAAAAAAATCTATAAGATAATATGGATCTCTATTTAAATTTACTAAAGCATAACCAATAACTTCTTCTTCTATAAAAAAATATGCTTCACAACCAGTGTTAATCTTAATATCCATATTCCACCTCACCATAAATATTTTATAAGATTAAATTCATTTTTTGTATGTAACAATCATCTTTGGTGAAAGATATTTTCCTATCTGATAGATAATCCTCCCAATCACCCTTTTGTGTATTGGCAATGGGATTCCTGGAGCATATCTCATACCAACATACTTCTTCCAAAAAACTCCGTCTTCTGTTGAGTATTCTTTTCCAGGTACATATTCCTCACACATAGCCTGAAACAAGTTGAAAGGAATTAACACTCCAACTTTTGGAGAATGAAATTTTTTTGATTTCAAATCCATATAAAATGCTTTCGATATTTTATATGCCTTTTCTTTATGCTTATCAGTTGGTTTATAGTCGTTCCAACTTAATGCAACAATAGGTAATTGATAACATATATTAAATCCCCATCCAGCTAAAGTATTGGAAAGAGATTGTGTAACACTATTTGCAGAGACACCACCTGTAGTAGAAATATTTAAAGCCTTTTTATCAAAATATCTAGGGCGATGAATTAAAAATGCTAAATGATCAGTAAAATTTTTAGTAAGGGCAGTAACAGCACCTTGAAAACAAGAAACAGAAAAAATAACCCCATCGCAACTTTCAATTTTATCCATAATAGGCTGAATATAATGATTATGAGGACAAAAAGTATGTCCCTTTCTAAAACACATGCTACACCCCGTACAGAAGGGAATATTTAATTTGCTTAAATGTATCTCCTCAAATTTTACTGATTTATCGAGAGCTGCTATTTGTTCTTTTACTTTCTCCGTTAAACACCATGTATTCCCTTTTTTTGGACTTCCATTGATTATTAATATTCTCATTTCACATCTCTCCATTCAACAAATAACATTTCAGTAAAAGTTAAATATTTTAAAAATTCGTATCATCTACTCCATAAGGAAGTGTTCACTTTTTAGAATAATCATTAGCACTTCAAAATTGATTTATGTACACATAGTAGTTCATTTGAAATTATCTACAGTTCACCAAATGCTTATTTTTAGAGAATAATAACCTAGTAAAAATGAAATGTTTATTCTATTTATCTTCTATGACAAACGTCTCATAAGCCTTTATTGCATTGTCTCTCATATTAAAATCAAAAATTCCATTGTTTATTAACCTAATCGTGAAGAACATATGCTCAGCAATAGAAATTTTGTAATCATTAATAAATTCCTCATAAGTATAATCATTTACTTGCTCACAAAGACATTGATAATAATAATCTAGCAGAGGTTTTGCACACATTTTATCGGATTCGATATGAAGAGCCAATAGCATAGCTAAATCCTCTGTGCATAATCCCATTCTTACCGCTTGAAGCCCCACAAATTTAATTGCTCTATCCTTTGTTTTTGATATAAAAGTTTGACCCGGGTGGAGGTCGCCATGAATAATTGTAATATTCTTTCCAGAATTAAATCTTGCATCAATAAGTTTTGGATACTCCTCTCTTAAATACTGAATAGCGTCTTGAAAATAATCAAGTTTTATAGGTTCAATATTATTTTCGAAGTTCATCCATATTTTAGGGATTTTCCCTAATTCTTCATTTTTTTTGTACTTTTTGAAATCCTTTTCCATACAACTAATATGTGAAAGAATATTCTCTTTTGATTCTAATCTCCAATCAAGTCCAATTTTTTCAAAAGACCCAAAGTTTTCCCAAAAAATAGAGTGTAACTTAGCTGTAGATGATAAGATGGCATTATAATTCTGTCTTATAATTTCACCATTTTCATTATTTTCATCAAAATCAAACCCTTGTATATAATCATTTGATAAATCATCCATCAGAACAACTTTCTCTTCTAAATCAATATGATATATACGTGGAATAGCTCTGGTATACTCTTTGATAAAGTTTAATCTATGTAGTTCTTTATCATTTCTGCCATATGTTTTTTCAATTAATTTTAATTCTTTTTGGGAAGCCGATATTGTAATACTTATGATAGAATTGCCATCTTTCTTAACTGGTTTACTTTTCTTAACTGTACAATATCCTATGTTTGGGTATGCGTTGTATACGGAACTTATAATTGTATCGTTGTCTAACCCTAGACCTTTTTTATCTTTTGATACAATTTCACTATCCATTTTTTGTATTACATATTTAGCTATATATTCTGCTTGTTGGTCCAAAAGTGTTGGTTTCTCTGATTCGATTTTCTCATCAAATGAATAAGCAGGCATTATAATATCGTCAATAGAACATCGAAATATTTGTGATAATATAGGTAACAATGTTGTTTCTGGCAAAGTGTGGCCGTTTTCCCATTTGCTGATTGCTTGAGGGGTAATATTAAGCATTTCTGCAAGCTTTTCCTGGGATAATCCAATACTCTTTCGCAGTGCAGCAATTTTAATTCCAACTTTTTTTGTATCTAGCATAAGTCTCTCCTTAGATTTTTATATTCAACGTTGATAATATAATTATAGTTTCTATCGATAATAGAAACCATATAATAAATAGGAAGAGAACTCAACTTTAAGTTAACCTTCTATAAAATACAAAATATTATTACTACCAATGCTCTGAACATATTCATATAAAGCCGCTTTATCTTTGGCTTGAATAAATTTTCTTTGAACTGTATCGTGTACTGGAGTTACTATTAATTGAATTACTTTCTCTAAGGTATGCCATTGAACCTCCATTTCACTTTCACGTTCACATTCATCCATACTAATTTGTTTCTGTTTACCAACAGTTCTAGCAATGTAATAATAAGAATATTGTGTGAAATCGCAGTATGCACGATTTTCATATACGTAACCGAGCTCATTTACTATTTCACAATGATATCCCGTCTCTTCTAAGATTTCTCTTTTGACAGCGTCCTCCTTGTCTTCCTCTTCTTCTATTCCTCCTCCAGGCAATGAATACAACTTAAACTTCGGAGAGTACATAACCGCAAATTGACTCATGTTATTAAACAAAATTGCTCTTGATGTATACCTTGGAATAGCATTAGTTCTTCCCTCTGAATGTATAATATCTTTATCTGTTATTTCCTTAATCAGTTTCATATTGACTCTATGTATTCCCCCTTTGTATTTACACTAAATTGAAGTTGTTATTCTATTAACTCTAATATATCTCTGAAATCATCAATATCAAAAATTGAAATACCATTTTCATTTGGTAAATGCTTTGTATTATACCATACTGTTTTTAATCCATTTGAGGTTGCCCCCATAACATCTGTTACATAATCATTCCCAACATAAAGAATATTCTCTTTTTTCATTTCTGGATTACTAGACATTATCTCATTTATGACAATCTGATAAAACCTAGAATCTGGTTTTCTTACACCATAGTCTGCACTAGAACATACTTTTTTAAAATAATGTAGAATACCAAAATCATTCAATAGCTTTCTAGTTGAATTTTCTGAAAAGAAACTATTGGATAGAATATACATATTGATTCCACGTTTATCGAGTTCTTCCAAGGTATAACGAACTTCTTCAGTTAGAGTAACTTTCTGCATCTGGTTCATCACTGCATAATCAATCTTCTCAATATCTCTCGGTTTTGGGACTTCAAACTTTTCAAAATACAAAGGAATCTCATCCTTACATAGACAAACCTCTGAATAGTCTATTTTACGTTTATCAAACATTGGCAGAAATGTTTCAGCATAATCTGTCATTTCCTTAAGTGAACATACTTCTGAAAAAAATGTATTGTAAAGGTATATGATTCCTTTGTTAAAATCAAATGAAATATCTTTCAAAACAGTATCATATAAATCAAATACAATTGCTTTTCCCATATACTATTACTCCTTTAAAATTCCGACTTAACCCTTTCTAATTCACTTTCTCACAATAAAGTGATTAGCTTCCTCTTTAATAAATCTCATTATATACAAGTCTATGATTTATAGTTAAAACTAAAAGAATGGTTCTCCAATTTTATTATTGTTTAAATGTTTATGTGATAATTTTGGGGGTCTAGGAGGTGGGTCTAATTTTTTTTGCAAAATTTTTAATTCCTTTATCCATTCGTTTCTATGGTCTTCTTTATTATCTATTAATAATTCCTTACCAAATACAATACGCGTTTTATCTGTCATTGACGGTTGTTCTAAAAATATGGGCAATATCGTTGTTTGGGTCAAATATGACAAACTAAATATGCCATTATATATTCTATCAATACTGTTATTATTTATATCCGATATAGTCCCTTGCGGAAATATAAGAACATGTTTTGGAGATGTTACATTTTTAAAGTATTTATTTAAATTTATTAATGCTTTTGTCATATCTCCAGATGAGTTTCTATTTACTCCGATTAAATCATAATAATTTAATACAAAGGACATAAGTTTTTTGTTTTCTACCCATTCTTTCTTCGATAATATTCTTATTTTGTCATGTAATAATCCTAATATTATTGCATCAAAATCACTTACATGATTAGATGCTAAAATGTAATCTTTACTATCTAAATCAGGCATATTATATAGTTCTATATTAAATAATTTAAATATACCTTTTTTAAAGTCAGCTTTATTATTAATGTCAATGCCTGAATCTGTTAGTTTTTGTAAAAACACCTCTAGATAGTTAGAAGCATCTTCACCGCTGAAACTTAAATTATCCAAAATTAATCCTCCCAACATTATTGTAAATCATAATACATTGTTGCGGCACATTTCATTATTACTGAATATACCACAGCACACTTCTATTATAACATACACATTTTGTGCTGCCAACTAATTCCAATAGTGGTTAAGGAAGTCTCTATTTACACAAGCTGATGGTGAAGAGAAGAAACGTATTGCAGGGATGTCATAGTGTCATTCAAGAGTAGCCATTACTTCTATAGACTATTCACCACAACCAAAATACATCCTTTAATCATAAGGATGTATTTTGGAATATAAATGCGGATCTTACAAAAAAACAATCAAAAAAGAATTTACTTTTTTGATTGTTTGATGGAATTTTATCATACTTCATATAATTCAAGTCACCTTGTTATGATTTGGTTGTATTGTGTATGTTAACTCGTAAAACTCTTCTTAAAAGCTGTTGCCCATTGAAAGGTATCAATGGATAGATATAACTCTTGCCAGATATTGTTCGATTAAAACAGATACATATCACGGTAAAGAGAATTCCTGCTATAAAGCCCCAGATATCAAAGATACTTGTTAGGATAACTATGATAATTCTCATAAATTTTAGGGCATATCCTAACTCTAAGTTTGCTTGTGTATAATTAGCAAGCGTTACAAAGGCCATATAAAGCATAGTCTCTGGATTAAACCATCCGGAGCTGGCTGCAAAATCACCCACAATTAAGCCCGCAACTACACTCAAAGGAGTACTGAGCATAGTAGGTGTATTAATTGAGGCGAGTCGTAGCCCGTCAATGGCGAATTCCAGGATTAGTAACTGCATGAAGATAGGGACATTAACGACATCCTTAATTTTAATAAACTCCAGCCAGCTTGGTACCCACTCCGGCCTCATAGTCAGCAATAAGAACGTAGGTGTTAATAGAACTGCAAGAATATTAACAAGTAATTTTGACAGCTTTAAATATGTCCCTGTTACAGGAGGAAAATAATATTCATCCGCCTCTTCCACGATATCAAAGATCGTGGTCGGCAATAGTATCGCAGAGGGTGAGTTATCAACAAGGATTGCAATGCTTCCCTCTAGAACTGTTGCTGCTGTTGCATCCGGCCGTTCTGTGAATTTAAACTTTGGAAAGGGATTTAACCACTTTTTGGGATATAGTAACTCGGTTAAGCTTTCCTGATTCATCGAGAGTGAATCAGCCTTAATATTATTAATTCGGTTAATAAGCTTATCAAGAAATTCTTTGTTTACTCTATCTTCCATATAGCATAAAACGATATCTGTCTTAGATGTCGTACCAGCATTCATCATTTTCATTATCAACTTTGGACTTCGAATTCTTCTGCGGATTAATGCTGTATTGAAAACAATTGTTTCTACAAATCCATCCCTGGAGCCTCTTAACACCTTATCCTTATCTGGCTCTTCAACACTTCTGGCAGGATATGTTCGCGTATCGATTGTAATACATTCGTTGTATCCATCTACAAACATGACTGCCATACCGGATAAAACACTTGTCGTTATTGCCTCAACGTCGGTCATTATTCCAACCTCAATATACGGGATATATAATTTTAAAAAGTCTTCTGCATGGGATGGCATATCTTCCTTATTAATTGAGTTAAAATACTCCATAAGTTTTTGGAACAGCTCATCCTTTACAAAACCATCAATAAAATACATAACACACTCTCGTTCACCAATAATAACTTTTCGAGTAAGTGCATCAAAATTTTTTCCGACACTTAATATTTGGTCAAACAGCTCTATGTTTTCCTTCACATTTTGAGAAATAGTTTTTTGCATCGTATGTCTCCTTACTTAATGTTTCCATTTGTACTTATTATTTCTATAAAATGTGATTTTATCCAAAATATATAGTTTAGTGGTTATGAATGTAGCATCTTGGATCCTATAGAAGTCGCTTTAAAAATAAATACGTTCAAAGAGATTTTGTAAAACTAACATACAAAGCAGCAAATTACCTTGCATTTTCTGTTACGATAATGCAAGGCTGTATGTCTCATAATATGTAAATAGTAATTCAAATGAACAATGTTCTTATAGGATTCCCTTTAAACTAGCATTGACGTAATAGAATTTTTCTCTTCGATTTTTATTATTGAAATCATAATAATATTCTGTATGTTTTATTAATTCCACTTGAAAATTGGCTAGAAGTTCTTTCAAATCATTCATATCTGCATAAAAATGAGGTATGCCCTTTTCAAGTTCATCTTGGCTAATAAGCGTGTTTTTATCTAACATAGGAAATCTTTTCTCAGCAAATTCAGTGCTTTCTTTTGAGCAAAATGACAAATATACCTCACCGTCTGGTTTAAGTACTCTTTCTATTTCTGAAATTATTTTTTTTAATCCGATCGAATCAGTATGTGAAATAACATGGTAAGCAAATATGCAGTCAAATGATTGGTCGGGGTAAGGCAAACACAACATATCTCCAACTTCTGCATTTATCATAAGGTTTTCTTTTATTGCCCAATTTCTTAAGTAGTCAATCGCATATTCAGATATATCCATTGCGCTTACGTTAAACCCTTGTTTTGAAAAATAAACAGCATGTCGACCTAGTCCTGTTCCCAAATCCAAAAGATTAATTCGACCTGATTCCTGCCATTTATTAGCTAAGTAAATACAATTATCTACTGGTTTTAAATCCGGCGATTTGATAACATCCCAGTTAAATCCTGATAGGTTAACTGTTTGTTCATTGTTGACATTCATATGATAATCCATTTCAATATCTCCCTTTACTGTTATTAAGAAAGAGATACGTGGATATAAACTAAGGTTAACACCTTTTTTACGCGCAGCTGATGGTGATATCCCATGAATTACTTTAAAAGCGCGAGTAAATGATTCAGGCGATTCATAACCATACTTCATGGCTAAATCGATAATTTTATTGGAATTGCTTTGCAATTCTATAGCAGCCAATGTCATACGCCTTTTACGAATATATTCATAAATTGATATGTTCGTAATGAAAGAAAATGTACGCAAAAAGCTTTCTTTTGTTTGATACATAATACATGCAACTTTATCTAAATCAATGTCGCTGGCTAAATGTTTTTCAATATAGTCAATTGCATTGTTAAGACGTTCATCCCAAGTCAAACGTATCCCTCCTTTCTATTAGCAGTTTAGCAGAGATATTAAAAGAATACCTTACATTTCTTGTTCAATAAATGTAAGGTTACTGTCCAATAAACAACAGTTCATAATAAGAAGCTGTAACTAATTAATTATTGCTCAATATATATTTACTTAATTATACATCTTTCTATAAATAAATCAATTATGCATAGTGAATGTGTGAATTTAGCACCAGCACACATTTGTCTAGTTAAAATAATTATCTGTTTTTACACTATAGAACATATAATTTCCGAAATGAATCTACCATTTCATTGTACTGAATAGCTACTTGTTCAAAGGAACTATTTTTTAAGTGCTGAGCCCAAAAAGAAAATGTACACAACACTGTAGAAGCACATTTTTCTTTTAGTAATGTTTCTTTATCAATATTTTTGTTTTTATATAGTGACACTCTTTCGCAGTAGTAATTAAGTAATTGTTCTTCTTTCATATCAATCCCCATACCACGACCTCTGCTAATAAAAA
>JAEWHU010000267.1 GCA_023387635.1 Bacillota bacterium | reverse complement strand
CTTATCTACTTTACCTATCCAATTCCGAAAACTGCACTTTTACCTATTGCTATGTTATTACTAGGAATGAAGGAAAAGTCAAAGATAATAATAATCTTTTTAATTATAGTGTTTCAAGTAATTGTTTCGGCAAGAGATAGTATATATAATATTGAACCGGTAATGTATCAAGTAATAAAAGGTTCTGGAGCGAATAAGTGGCAAATTATATGGCATGTTACTTTACCAGCCATTTTACCACAATTACTTACCAGTGTTCGTGTTTCTCTTGGAACAGCAGTATCCATTCTTTTTTTTGTAGAAGGGTATGGAACAAAGTATGGGATGGGCTATTATATTTTAGATGCTTGGTCAAGAATACAATATGTAGAAATGTACATTGGTATTATTGTTATCTCAGTGGTAGGATTTCTTTTATTTGTACTAATAGATGTAGTATCAGATAGTTTATGTAAGTGGAGTGCAGTTCATGAAAGGTAGGTTATGATAGTACGAATTAAAAAGCATAAAGTTATAACCATATGTATAGTAATCATATTATTTGTTATTGTTTTTTGTATATGGCAAAACAATGATATTGTTGTGACGAAGCATGAGTTTGCAAGTGATAAAGTTACCAAGAATTTGGATGGTTTCCGTATTGTACACATATCAGATTTACACAATAAGGACTTTGGTAATCGCCTTGTAAACCATATTAAGAAGCAAAGACCAGATATAATTGTTGTTACAGGTGACTTAATTGACAGTAGATATACAAGAGTTAATATTGCCATAGATTTTGCAAAAGAAGCTACTAAGATTGCTCCTGTTTACTATGTATCTGGAAATCATGAAGGCAGGTCAAGTGAATATTCACAGCTTCTTCTTGGATTAACAAACTGTGGTGTAACCATATTGGATAATAGTTCTACAAGTATTAATTATAATAATTCATATTTTAACTTAATAGGTGTAGTGGATCCAATATTCATAGAAGCTAACGAACAAGAAATATCAACTATAATGAAGAATACAATTAATAAGAATATGAATAAGAATACCTTAAACCTATTACTTTCTCATCGTCCTGAGTTACTTCGTTTATACAGTGAAACTAGTGTAGATTTGGTATTTTCTGGCCATGCCCATGGAGGACAATTTCGTATCCCATTTGTCGAAGGAGTTGTAGCACCCAACCAAGGACTATTGCCAAAATACACTAGTGGAATTCATTCTATGAGTGAAACCTCAATGGTTATCAGCCGAGGACTTGGGAATAGTATTATACCTATTAGAGTATTTAATCGGCCAGAAGTTGTTGTTGTAACACTAAGGATGAATGAGCGTAATTAAGAAGTCTTACATGGAGATGAAATGCTAATTATATGTAAGTGCTTGCAATGGAGTAAGAACATGAAATAATATCTAACATAAAGGATTTGGATCCTTATTTAAGTTTTGGAGCTCTTTAAGAGCTCCTTTTTCTTTGTGAGATTCATTTTATTATGCGTTATTTTACTTTTTTTATCGTTAAGGATAGATTGAGTTGCTACAATCCTTAAAAACACTTATAATAAACTTTTACCTTATACCATATATATGAATTAAAATGGTAACAATAAATAGAAAATGTTTCAATAGTGAGTGAAACTTAAAGTAGGAAAGGACTATGGAAGATGAATTTATTTTCTGAAAAAGATGTAATAGGCGAGGCTCACGGTAAAATAATTCTAGTAGGGGAACATGCAGTTGTATATGGAAAAAAAGCTATTGCCATTCCTTTTCCTCTAAAAATAAGAGCCCAAATAATGAAAAACTCAGGAGAAATTACAATATCTTCACTTCTTTATACCGGCACATTGGATGGAATTCCAAAGGAAATGAAGGGGATATCAGAATGTATTAAAAAAACTTTAGAATTAATAGATAAACCTTTTAAAGACTTGAGCATAAAATTTATATCAGAGATTCCAATGGGGAGGGGACTTGGTTCAAGTGCCGCTTTGGCTACCGCTATTGGGAGAGGGATATTTTCATTTTTTGATAAGGAGATATCTCAGGAAGAACTTTTTTTTATAGTACAGTTAGCGGAGGCTTACTCGCATGGAAAACCCAGTGGAATCGATATGATGGCAGTTGCCAGTGATTCACCCATTCTCTTTTCAAAACAGGAGGGAGCACGCTCTATAAAAGTACCTGTACCATTTTATATTGTTATAGCGGATACTGGGCGTGTTGGTGATACAAAGGCTGCGGTAGAACAAGTGAAGAAAACACAGTTATTAGAGCCAAATAGAATTAATAATGTGATAAATAGAATTGAAGAAATTACAGAAGAAGCAAATAATGCAATTATACGAGGAGATGTTATTACTCTTGGACATTTATTAAGTAAAAATCATGAAGAGCTTAAGGCATTAGGAGTTAGCGATAAATTACTCGATGGATTGGTGGAAAAAGCAATTAGGGCAGGAGCATTGGGTGCAAAGTTAACTGGTGGCGGTATGGGAGGTTGCATGATAGCACTTGCAAAGGATAGTAAGGATGCTAAGAATATAACAAAAGAGTTAATAAAGGAAGGAGCCATAAAGGTTTGGTATTTTTCTACGGATAGTGAGGTACTATATACGCCTTCTATGGCTAATGAAGGAGAGATTTCATGAAGGCTACAGCAAGGGCAAATACAAATATTGCTTTAATTAAATATTGGGGAAAGCGTGATGAAAAATTATTTTTACCTATGAATAGTAGCTTATCCATAACACTAGATAGATTTTATACCACTACTACCGTAGAATTTAAGGAAGAGTTAAAAGAAGATAGCCTTATACTAAATAATAATCCCGGAAGCTATGAGGATAGAAAAAAAGTTTCGTACTTTATTAATAAAATCAGAGATATAGCAGGAATAGAGCTATATGCAAGCATTATATCTGAGAATAATGTTCCAACAGCAGCAGGTTTTGCATCCTCAGCTTCAGGCTTTGCGGCACTAGCGGCAGCAGCTACTAAAGCCTTGGGATTAGATCTGATGGAAGAGGAGCTATCAGTGATTGCACGTCAGGGTTCTGGTTCAGCATGCAGGTCAATATATGGCGGCTATGTAGAATGGGATATGGGAAAGAAAGTTGATGGAAGTGATTCGGTAGCTAGACAGATTCTAGGCGAGAAGGAATGGAAACTTACCATTTTGTCTGCAATCGTGGCAAAAGGTATTAAGAAAGTGTCTAGTAGAGAAGGAATGAAAAGGACTGTAGAGACCTCTCCTTTTTATAAGGGATGGCTGTCTACTGTTTCTAATGACCTTGATGAAGCAAAGATTGCTATAAAAGAAAGAGATTTTCAGCGACTTGGAGAGGTTATGGAAGCGAATGGTCTTAAAATGCATGCTACAATGCTTGGAGCAAAACCTCCAATACTATACTGGGAAAGTGGTACTATGGAAGTAATGAATTGTATTACAAAGCTTAGGCAATCTGGTATACCTGCGTATTTTACTATAGATGCAGGAGCAAATGTTAAGATTCTTAGCCTTCCTAAATATGAGGAGGAGATAAAGAAAGCTCTTATGGAGCAAAAAGGTGTCCTTCAGGTTATAACATGTTATCCAGGCCAAGGAATAAGTTATTTATAGTAATCCTCTTAAGTAACCAGATGTAAGAATAAAAAGGAGTAGATTTTATGGATGAGAAAGACATAGAAAATAAAAAGAATATTGAAATATGGGAGGATCTTGTTAATATAAAAGATTTTCTGATAGCATTAATGATATGCATTTCTACTACATTTTTTGGATATTTCATTGCACCTAATGAAGCACCTAAACCACTTTTCTTTGGACTTATTGGTGCTATTATCGGATTTATTATAAATAGCATTTTTATAAAACCAAAAAGAAAATTTATAGAAACTGATAGGGAGGAATAAAGTGGATATTATACTAATCATACAAATGATTATAGCATCCTTAATTGCAACTGTTATGTATACAATAATAGGAGCCACCCCAGGTGCTGATGAAACGGCAACCATTGCTCCTATAACCCTGGTGCTTGTATTATCTGGTATAGAACCGGAAGTTATATTAGCATTCTTTATGTCAGCAATTGTGGCGTGTAAGCTAATAGATGCCGTTCCTGTCTCAGTAGCTGGAATTCCTGCAGGAGTTATGTCAACGCCTATGGTAGAACATGCCATGACACTAAAAAAGTTTGGACTTACAGATACAAGTATAAGAAAAATAGCCTCAGGAGCAATTATTGGTACCATTGTTTCTATACCAGTAAGTCTATTACTTGCTAACGCTCTGGTACCCTTTGCAAATACAATTAAGGAATATGGTGATGTAGTATTCGTTATTGGAGCTATACTTCTGGCACTAATGAGTAAACATAGGTGGATATCTCTAGTAACAATTCTACCCTTCGCCCTTTTAATTCAGGGACTTCGTTATCTTTATTGGGAGATTGGTGCTGTAGCAAGAGGGACGAATGTATTTACCTCTTTCTTCTTAGCAATTACCATAGGGCCAGTTATTTTAACCCTCTTTGAACTATTAAACAAAGATAAGAGAAATGAGATGAAGCGTTATGACAAAAAGCTAATTAATCTTAAAAAGCAGGATGAGGTAGGAAGATTTCCTAATCCATTTAAGATATTAACTAGGAAAGAAATAGGTTTTAGTGTTGTGGCATCCTTAATAGGATGTGTTACATTTATACTAAGCCCTGTAGGACTTACCATATTTTTCGGTGAACTTTTTGCTAGTAGAGAAAAAGAACCGATTAAAAAGGCTTCACTTGCAGTTTCTTGCATGGAGGCATTGGCTCAGTCCACTTATATGGCTGGAACGCTGATACCATTAATTGCCCTTGGAATACCATTATCTCCAGTAGCCATTGGCCCTGCTAATCCACTTTTTAACGCAGAACCAGTTTATACTTTGGAACACAATATGCATCACCTATTATCTACAGGTGATTTTATCTGGGCTACTCTAATTGGTGCAGGAATCGCCGCTGTATTTACGTATTTTATTGCTGTAAAATATTCAAGACATATTTGTGCATTTGTGTTTAAAAAAATTCCTCATGAAGCACTTCTTGGACTATTTGTTAGTCTTGTGCTATTATTAGCCTATATGGATGGAGGAATCGTGAACATTGCAGGAGTTCTTCTATTAGGAATCGTGTCAGGGGTTCTTTATCGTCTAGGAGTTAATTATGGTGTATTATTTATGATTCTTTACTCTGCACCATGGATTATTCAAGCATTTTAGCTTTATTTGTAGCTAAGGTCAGTGCACTGACTATGCGTTCCTTGAATATCCGCTTTGACTATTTTAAAGAAAGGATAGAAAATTCATGAACAACTCAGGATGTATCATAAAGGTACCAGGCAAGCTCATGATTGCTGGAGAGTATGCTGTATTAGAACCTGGGTATAAAGCAGTGGTAATAGCAGTAAATAGGTATATTACAGCAGAAATAAGGCCGTCACTGGTGAATGAAATTTCTCTTCCACAGTTGGGTTTAGAGAGAATTACCTGGAACTTTGATGAGGAAGGAACTTTTTTTTGCCGAAAAGATGAACGCTTGCGCTTTGTTAAAAATGCAATGGATACTGCCTTTCATTATCTGAAGGAAATGGGAATTATGTTACTTTCTTTTCATCTGCATATAAAAAGTGACCTAAATGATCCTGTAACTGGTAAAAAGTATGGGCTTGGCTCTAGTGCAGCTATAGTGGTTGCTGTTATATCCTCTATTTTATCCTTTCATGGAGAATTTAGTAATGACGAAGTTCTTATTAAGGATGGGACTCTTATGAACATATTTAAGCTTTCTGCTATAGCTCATGTTAAAACTCAGGGAAATGGATCCGGAGCTGATATAGCTGCAGCTGTATACGGGGGATGGATTAAGTACTCAACCTTTAGCTCAAAATGGCTTCTTAAAGAGATTGAAAGAAATAGAAATATTACTAAACTACTAAATATGCCCTGGTCAGATTTATTGATAGGAAGATTGTCACCACCAGAGGAACTTAAGCTTCTCGTAGGATGGACACAGGAGTCTGTGGGAACAGCACCAATGGTAAAGAAAATAGAAGCCTTTCAAAATGAGAATAGGGAATACTATCAGGAATTTTTAAATGATAGTTTTGCATCTGTTTTGGCTCTAATAAGTGCCTTTGAAAAGGGAGATGTTAAGAAAGCTATTGAATCCCTTTATAATAATCGTAGGGCTCTCCTTGAACTTGGTGAACGAGCAGGTGTTAACATCGAAACGAAAAGAATAAAAACTCTTTGTACCATTGCTGATAAATTCGGAAGAGGAAAGTCCTCTGGTGCAGGAGGAGGAGATTGCGGAATTGCATTTATAGAAGGTGAACTAAAATATAAGGAGTTGTGTCTAGAATGGAAGGAAGTTGGAATCTTGCCACTAGATATACTAGTTGCACCTAAGGGAGTGGATGTATTACGAATATAAAACAAGAAAGGTATAAGCAAATGACAGAATATATTATTAAGGTAGATGAATTTGATAATGAAATAGGTTCTATAGAGAAATTAGAAGCACATAAAAAGGGGATTTTACACCGGGCCTTTTCTATACTAGTATTTAATTCTAAAAATCAATTACTTTTACAGCAAAGAAATAGGAATAAATATCATTCCCCAGGTTTATGGAGTAATACTTGCTGCAGTCATCAAAGAATAGGTGAAACACTACAAGATTCTGCTCATAGAAGACTAATGGAAGAAATGGGATTTTCCTGTGAGCTAAAGGAAATATTCACTTTTACGTATAAAACAGAATTTGACAATAATCTAACGGAGCATGAAGTTGACCACGTTTTTGTTGGATTTTATGATGGAGAAATAAATATTAATGAGGATGAAGTTGAAGAATATAAGTGGGTTTATCTAGATGAACTGAATAAAGATATGAGTAGCAATCCTCATCTATATTCTTTTTGGTTTAAGGTTCTTATGGAAAGACCAGAAATTACAGAAAGTTTACAAATCGTATAAACGTAAATTGCAATAGTCGATAAGATTAGGTTATTATGTGAATATTGAAAATAATAGGGACAGGAGTATATTAATCCTGTCCCATTGTGAATTCTTCTTCTTTATCAATACGTTTTCTAAGTTCTAGCATTTTCAAGTCTGTATTTGCAATAACATCTGCACACTCTTTAAGATCTGATACGATATCCTGTGTTTTTTCACTGTCATTTTTATATTTTATCTGATGTTCTAGGCTAGCCCAAAAGTCCATTGCCACGGTACGAATCTGAACTTCTACGCGCATTGGTTGTTTATAGTTTGAAAAGAAAACTGGCACTTCTAGAATCATATGGTAGCTGCGATAACCATTGGGTTTTGGATTCTTAATATAGTCCTTCGTTTCAATTAACGTTATATCATCTTGTACGATTAACATATCCACGACCTTATATATATCATCAATAAAAGGACAAATAATGCGGATACCAGCCACATCATTTAGATTGTCTATTATGGAATCCATGGTAATTGGCTTTCCCAATTTTTTTAGTTTTTCTGCAATGCTAAGTGGCTTTTTTATTCTAGAATATATGTTTTCAATGGGATTTTTTCTACCTTGCAAAGATAATTCATCATTAAGAATCTCTAATTTTGTCTTGATTTCACGAATAGCGGAGTTGTATTTCATCATTAATTCATTAAACTGAAATAATCGGTCAAATGATAAATCTGAATCGTCTGTGAAGAAATCTCGCATCAATTCTACTTTTGAATCTTGTAAATTATTATTCATTTTTTCCTCGCTTTACAATAGTATAATTTTGTATTATACGATAATCGCCTTTTTATGTCAATCTATATGCAACTTAGTCATTAATTTCTGCAACATAGGAAATATTTGTTGATTTAAGTTCATCAATTTATTATATTAAATATAGAAATATATGGGAGGTACTGTTGTTGAAAATTCATATACATGAAGATACACAAATAAAAGAAACAGAAATCATAATAAATTGTAACTGTAAAAATGAAGAAGTAGATAGAATAATTGCTTTGCTTTGTATGTTAGATAAGAAACTAACAGGAATAAAGGAGAATCAAACATACATTTTAGATGCAACAACCATTCTTTACATAGACACAGTGGATAAGAAAACTTTTTTTTATACGGATTCCGATATCTATGAAACACCTTTCAAATTATATGAACTGGAAGAACAACTAAAAGCAAGCGATTTCTTTCGGGCTAGTAAGTCATGTATTATTAATTTCAATCAGATTAAGTCATTAAAAGCTGATATTGACGGAAGGATTTTAGTAACTATGAATAACAATGAAAAGTTATTTGTTTCACGTCAATATGCCATAACAATTAAACAGAAGTTGGGGGTACGATAAATGAATGAAAATAAAACTACTATCTATAATTTTGCAACACGAGTACTAGTAATTTTTAGTATTATGGTATTGTTTGAGATGATAGTTGGTATATTCTATGGAGATGAAGCTATGCTAGGTTCAACCATGTTTCAAATGGGTAACAAAGGAATTGCTTATGAGACAATTATTCAGTATTTATTATCTGCTATTATAACTATAAGTTTAAATACAATATTTTTTTCAGATAAAATATTTAAAAATATGATGGCAATTTGGCGTCTTACAATTATGCTTCTATGTCAAATGATAATAATTATTGGATTTATATTAGTTTTTAATTGGTTTCCAGTTGATAGTTTTATAGCATGGTTCGTATTTTTATTGTCGTTTGCTGGTAGCGTTATAATAAGTTTAGTAGTAATGGCACTGAAATCACGTTCAGATAGTAGAAAGTACGATAATTTACTAATGGATTATAAAAATAGGCAGAAAAGGAGAATGGACAATGAATAGCATCGAAATTAACCATGTTTCAAAAAGTTTTGGTGAAAAGATGGTATTAAAAGATATTTCATTAGTAATAGCAGAGGGTGAAATATTCGGTTTGTTAGGGCCTTCAGGGGCTGGTAAGACAACATTAATTAAGATACTAACTGGGCAGATAAAACCAGTAAAAGGTACTGCAAAATTATTTGAATGTGAGGCAAATAATTTAGAAAGAAATGTTTATAAACAAATTGGTATGGTATTAGATAACAGCGGATTATATGAACGTTTAAGTTGTTATGATAATTTAATATTATATGCTAAGATTCATGATGTTAAGAAAAGTAGAATAGATGAGGTTCTATCTAGGGTGGGATTGTTAGAAGATAAGAAGAAAGCAGCAAATAAACTTTCAAAAGGTATGCGTCAAAGATTAATACTTGCTAGATCTATCCTTCATAACCCGAAAATTCTATTTTTAGATGAACCCACAAGTGGGCTTGACCCAGCTACAACTAAGAATATTCATGAACTTCTTTTTGAACTTCAATCAAATGGCACCACAATATTTCTAACAACTCATAATATGGAAGAAGCAACAAAGCTTTGTGGGAATATTGCTTTATTAAATGATGGAGAAATCGTTGAATATGGTGCCCCAGATGAAATATGTAGAAAATACAACACATTAAACACGGTATCCATTCTTTGTAGAGATGGTAATTTAATAACCTTACCTAATTCAAAAGAAAGTGCATTAGAGATAACAAAGTATTTTGAAAGTGATAATGTAGAAGCCATTCATTCTTCGGAACCTAATTTAGAAACCGTATTCATAGAACTTACTGGAAGGGGGTTATCCTAATGATTCATGCACAAACGGTTAGTGCAATATTTTGTAAGCAAGTAAAAGATGTGCTTAAGAATACTGAAGTCTTGATACTCTTTATTATATATCCTGTGGTAGCATTTGTGATGACAAGCGCTATGTCATCTACCATTGGGCAAGAGCTTCTATTTGTATCGATATTTGGCGTTATGCACTGTGTGTTTGCACCTATTGTAACAACAGCAACTATCATTTCAGAAGAAAAAGAAAAGAATACCTTACGCACTCTTATAATGTCTAGTGTAAGTCCAGTGGAATATCTGCTTAGTATAGGAAGCTTTGTACTTATCTGTACATTAGTATCAGGCAGTTCATTTATACTAATTGGTGGCTATAGTGGAATAGATGCTGTAAAATTACTAGCATTTATGAGTATTGGATGTACTTTGTCAATCATATTAGGTATGAATATTGGGGCATATGCTAAAAATATGATGAGTGCCAATGGTATTGCAGTTCCACTTGGCGTAATATTTGGTTTTTTACCTATGCTTTCTGCATTTAATGAATCAATAAAGAAGATTGCTGAATTTACCTTTGGTCAGCAAATAAGTAATCTAATAGGGAATGTTGATGAAATATCTATAAAAGGGTTATTTATTATATTGGGAAATTTAATTATATTTTTGATTGCCTTTGTTATCATATTTAGAAAGAATAGGTTGGATGATTAATGATGTTATAAGAATTTGGATACACCTTAAATGTTAGTAAAAGATCTAACATTTAAGGTGATTTTGTTAGCGGCAAAAGTGGCATGTAGAAATTTGCTTGCAATATGTCATATATAATATCACTTGTTTCCTTTACGAATGTATCAAATTCTACTCTAGAAAAGAAGTAGAATTCAATATCTTCGATATTTTCGATATATCGAGGTTCATATGCCATGATTTTAATTTTTCTTGGGATAGCACCCTTAGGTAAAAAGTCTAAATAGTCTTTGAAATCTTTAGTTTTTCTTAGAGTAGAGTTATAGGTAGATTCTGGATTCAATCTTATATAATAATTCTCTAAGATTTCTATATCTTTAAATATATTTCTACTCCCAAACACTTTCTTAAGAGTATCGAAATCTTGAGGATACCCTTCAATTTTTTTGCTCATGTCATTATTTGCGTTAATACGCTTAAATGAGTCTTTTACTCTTTGCTTGTAGCGTATAAATTTTTGAAACTGAACATCAGTAATCAGATGAGAATAATATCCCAAAAGGAAAGAATAATGTTCCTTTGAAGCGAATGATTTATCTATTATGTATTGACTATAGAATCCTTCATAATCAGCAGTAAGTTTACTTTTACCATTCATCCAATGAGTAACCTCTCTAGGTGGAATAAACTCTGTCCAATCTTCATTTTCAACATTACAATCAGGAGCAATATTACCAATACAAAATCCTTTTTTATCTAAATCTAAGTTTCTAGCTAATAGATTATCTACAATCATTGTGTGAGTAATCCAAGTTGCCATAATTAACCTCCAATTTTCTATTGATGGACATGCTAAGTTCAAGCTTATCATATTCTTATATAAAATACCAGCTACTTAATAGCATAGATACCTGATTGAAACCCCTCTTGTTCAGCAGTAAGCAGTACTATATATAAGGACTTTTATTACTTAGTTATACTAGGTTGATAAGTGATTACCATTAAATACTAATTGATGAATATAGTCTTTTGTATTAAGCTAGTACTATACGACGAAGTAGGTATTAAGTTTGGAAGTATTCCAACAAATTAGAAATTATTGTAACACGAAGGAGAAAATTATTGAAAAAGAATATAATAATAATTTATATAGTACTTATATTTATTGTAGTATTAACTGGAGGATTTATAATTAGTAAAAATAGAAATGAAGCGGCTGATACAAGTGAGAAACCTAAGGAAAAAGTAGAAACAATTGATGATGAAAATAAGCAGATTGTATCAGGATATACATTTGAAACCACGGAAAAAAATGTTATTAACAAAGAGTTTGATGGAACATACTTAGATAGCTTTATAACAGTTGCCAGGGAGCATGATGAATTTTTAGTTAATATAAAAGGTATAGATAGTAATAGCAAAGTAAACATTATTAATCCTGATTCAGGTGATACCATACCTGTAGAATACGAGGATGGAGTATTCTCTGTTACAGTTAAGCTTGATAAAGATATAAATTATGGAATAATTATTGACTATAGTTTGTTAGGTTCTATCAGAATTGTAGAGGATTTAAATACCATAAATAATGAGCAATTAGTAAAAGAAATGTTAATGAGTATGGGCTGTGGTTTATAAGTATAATCATTAATCAAGTAAAAATAGATTAAAGTTACACCTTAAATGTTAGGTATATGAACTAGCGTTTAAGGTGTTTTTTATCTAAATAGGTTTTTTAACATTAGTAAAACCATATTCCATAAAGGCTGTAATAAGACATCCTATACCCAATATAAAAAGTATCCACCAAGCCCATTTCGGAGTGTGGTTATATCTTTGATACTCCGTCTACTAAAGGAAAGTGAAAAAATGAGAAAATGAGACTAGAAAATATATTGTTTGGAACTTATAATGGTAAATAAATGTAATGTAGGGAGAGTTTGATACTATGAACAATAAAGCACACATACTTGTGGTTGAAGACGACGTAGATATAAATAAATTAATTACTACAATATTAACTAAGAATGGATACCATGTTACTTCTGCTTATTCAGGTAGTGAAGCTAAGTTAAGAATTGCCATGGAGGAGTTTGATTTATTGATTCTTGATCTTATGCTACCTGGAATGAGTGGAGAAGAGGTTATCAAAGAAGCTAGAGAAACAAAGAAGATGCCAATAATTGTGATTTCAGCAAAGGTTGCACTAGAAGAACGGGTAAATGCGCTAAATATTGGGGCTGATGATTATATAACGAAGCCTTTTGAGATAGAAGATATATTAGCGAGAGTGAATTCTGTTCTTAGAAGATACATGGAGTTTGGAACTACAATAGATGAAAAAACAGATTGTCTACAAGGGGATACCCATCATCTAAAAAACTTAATACTAAATGAATCATCAAGAGAAGCTTTTGTTCATGGGTTACCAGTATCATTTACAGCTCATGAATTTGATATCCTCCTCCTTCTTATTACTAATCCTAATAAAGTATATTCTAGAGAAAGTCTTTATGAATCCATATGGAAGAATGGATATTATGGAGAGGATAATACTGTAAATGTACATATCAGCAATATACGTAAGAAATTAGATGCACTAGACAAAGATACAGAGTACATTAAAACTGTCTGGGGAATTGGATTTAAGATATCAACGTAACAATCTTTAAACTTTCTTTAACATTTATTTAGTACTTATTTAAGTTAAAGCTTTATTATAAATACTATCATAATGTAAAGAAAGATATTAAGGGAGGCAGAGACACATGTACGAATATGTAGTAAAGACGAAGAATATTACGAAAGAATATAATAATCAAACAGTTCTTTCAAATATAAATCTTAGTATAAAGCCAGGTGAAATATATGGACTGGTGGGGAATAATGGCGCTGGAAAATCAACACTTTTAAGAATACTTTCAGGTCAAGGATTTCAGACAGAAGGGGAAGTTAGTTTATTTGATAAAACTGCTAAGGAAGATATTGTAAATGCAAGAAAAAGAATGGGAGCATTAATAGAAAGTCCTGCGTTCTTTCACAATATGACTGCAAAGCAGAATCTAGAATATTTTAGAATTCAGTTGGGGATTCCAGGGAAGAAATGTGTTGATGAAGTACTAGAAACAGTTGGTCTCTTAGAGGCAAGAGATAAAAAATACTCTAAATTTTCTCTTGGAATGAAGCAGAGACTTGGCATAGGACTTGCACTACTTGGTAATAAAGAATTGTTGATTCTTGATGAACCAATTAACGGACTGGATCCAATGGGAATTATTGAAATAAGAAATTTATTTCTTAAACTAAATAGAGAAAAGAATATAACAATAATCTTATCAAGCCATATCTTAGCAGAATTAGCTAATGTAGTAACAACATATGGATTTTTAAGTAAAGGTGTTATGTTAGAGCAAATAAGTGCAAAGGAACTTGCTAAAAAATGTGAAAATTACCTTGAAATTAAAGTTTCAGATGTGGAAAAATTTACAGTGGCACTTGAAAGGGAACTCTCTATATTTAATTATAAAATTTATCCAGATCATAGCATTCATATCTACGATTTACTTGATAAACCTGATAAAGTCAGTATGATAGCAGCAAATAATGGTATAGCCATTATGTCTCTTAATGTGAAATCTGTTAACATTGAAAACTATTATATGACTTTAGTAGGAGGATGCTAAAATGCTTAATTATTTAAAAAGTGAATTTTATAGAATTGTAAGGTTAAAAAGTGTTTATTTTTCATTTGTATTTTTAGGAGCCATGTCTGTATTACTTAATGGTGCATTGTTTTATTTTAGGAATGAAGAAGGATTTCGGTATTCTACTACTAAATTTTCCTTTTCTACTGTCTATACCAATATGCCGATTCTTATATATATTGTATGTATGATATGTAGTGTAGTTATAGATGATGAGTATAAGAATCGCACAATGAAGAATTCTGTTGCAGCAGGAGTGAAACGA
>JAEWHU010000125.1 GCA_023387635.1 Bacillota bacterium | reverse complement strand
CTTTCTCCATTTAGGATGAAACCTTTTTCAGGGTCTACATGATAACTTCTAATTCCAAACTTTGTAGATACACTATCAAGTTCTTTATCAAATTTTAATGTAGCCTTAACTTCATAAAGATAAGGATCTTTTCTAGCATTCCATAAATGTGGGTTTTCTACAGTGAATGTTGTCTTACTATCTAATGCAGATACGGTTTTTGTTTCGAGAAGTTTACCTTCTTTTGTGTATAAGCTTATTTCTACTTCCTGATTTTCTTTTGCATTTGTGATATAAGTTTCTACCGCAATATTTGCAATATCATTAGATATTACTGGAGTTACAGTGATTCCTTTTGAACCATAGTAATCAAGGTCAAAGTGACTATTTTCTACAAAGATAAGATTCACCTTTCGATATATTCCACCAAAGAACGTAAAATCAGCCATTTGAGGATATATGTAGTCATTTTCAGCATTATCTACGCTGATAGCGATTTCATTCATCTGGTCTTTAAGTAACATGTCTGTAATATTAACACGGAATGTAGAAAATCCACCTTCATGACGAGCTAGTTTCTTCCCATTTACATATACTTCAGTAATACTATTGGAACCCTCAAGTTCTAAATAAACTAGTTTACCATCCGCTTCGTTAGAGATTATTATTTCTTTTCTATACCAGCATGTTCCTCTGTGGTAATCAAGTCCACCATCTTGGCCATCAAGGTTATTCCAAGTATGAGGAATCATAACGGTTTCGAATTTTTCTCCATCTTTTAGTGTATCTATTGTTAATGGTTCTTTCGTAAATAACCATTCGTTACATAAACTTTGTGTAATTCTCATAATAATAATTGCCTTTCTTTTAATTCGCTTGTTTATCTTCTTTGGATTTTGCGATGGATGCTTGTACCGTTTCCATCATGTTATTATCAAGTGGATAGAACTTCATTGCAATTATAGAAGTAATCCAAGCAAGAATTGGTAATCCACAGAATAAGAAGATGGCAAGATATTTAATTGAATTGGAAAATGGTGTATTTAAATCTGGAAGAGTATTAAAACCTATAAAAATAACGGAGAAACCAACGATAGTAGCACTTAAGGAACTTAATAATTTATCTACAAAGGAGAATAAAGTTCCCATCATTCCAGGAATATAGCGACCACTCATATAGGTTTCGTAATCAGTACAATCTGCGATCATAGGTATTGATAAGTTACCAGCCATCATATAGCTACCATATCCTATGATATAGAATACAAGGAATAAAATTGTCATAATTCCCATGTTTGACAAAGAGATGTCACCTGGTTTACTAATAATTAATAAAACAGCGATAACAATATAGGATGCCAGCGCAATTTTTGTAAAGGTAAGGTAAGCTGCTTTTTGACCTAATTTTCTAGCTTTGCTAACACCAATAACGGTAATAATAACTCCACCAAGTAAACCAGCTAATGAAATAATGCCTGCCATGTCATAGTTTCCAAAGAAAATACCATATAACATAATACCAACGGCTGCATTACTAGCGATACCTAAAGCTAATTTATCACTGCATACTGAAATGATTAACATTTGTAATGCACGGTTACTTTTAATAACATCTACGTAATCTTTCATTTTTATCTTTGTAGTAGAGCCAACCCCAAAATACTCAGTTCTGTCTTTTGTCCAGATACCAATGACAGCTAATATCGTACAGATTGCAGAGAGGATAATTACTTTTGGCACTAATTCATGAAATAAATCAATAGAACCAAGACTACCATATTTTTTAGCTAATACTGTAGATACATAAACTGGAGTTAGGCCAAATACAGCTAAAACCATAAATGTATCAAAAAGTGCAAATAGAGGGCGTTGTTTAGGGTCATTGGTTAAAGCCGTTTGTCCTGCCTTTGTAACTGCTGTCTGAAAGGTATATCCGATGACATAAAACATATAAACAGCAGTAAAGAATATAAATCTTATAGCGCTATTTGGTATTTTATGTGTTACATAATACATTAAGATGACACTAATCATAATAATTATATTACCTATAATCATAAATGGGCGAAACTTACCAAACTTACCGTTAGTACGGTCGATAACAGCACCAACAATTGGGTCCGTGATACCATCAAAGATACGTAATGAAGTAAGTAATAATGATACTACTGATATTGCTAAACCTGCAACTCCGTTTGCGTAATAAGATACATACATCATTAATACTGCATAACAATTGGTAGCAAGATTATTTGCTGCAAAAAATCCAATCTGCCATATTTTGGCACGATTATATTGTACTTGTTTTCCTGTAGATTCCATGATATTATCCTTTTCTAAATAGTTTATTGATATTTCTTATAAAACTTAGTAATTTTGTTGAATGCGCATATAAAGTAATTACCATGGATTAATAATATAGCAAGAACATACAAAATTATATTGTGTTAATTGTGTAGGACATTACATTTCTTGCGAAGGAGATAATTATATGGAGAAGATTAATCTAACAGGGATAGAATCAGAGGGAAATTTTAGCGAATTTTACTATCTTAATTATCAAGGTGATAATAATATTGAACAGATAGGAGAACATAAACACGAGTTTTATGAACTATTGTTATATATTCATGGTAGTGTCGAATATAAAGTAGAAGATTTTACTTATACCCTCCAATATGGTGATATCATAGTGATTCCTCCTAATGTTATGCATAAGGCCAGTATACAAACTGAAAAGGGCTCTTACCGTAGGTATGTGCTTTGGCTAAGGGAGGATTTTATCAAAAGCCTCGTTGAGTTTGATGATTCAATGAGTTATTTATTTGATACTATGAGAAAGTTAGAAACTTATCGTATACAAATACCCCAAAAAGATATAAATCATCTCATCTATATCTTAGCTGAGGTTATTGAAAAACAACATACCATGGAGTTTGGTTATCAAACGAAGTGTAAGTCTATGCTCTACGATTTATTTTATGAAATAAACAGTACATTATATCAAGATGATCACTATGCATTTCAACTTCAGAAGAAAGATACTTATTTGGTAATCGCTGATTATATTAAAAATAATCTAAATGAAGACTTATCCTTAGATACATTAGCAAACCAGTTCTTTATGAGCAAATACCATATGCTTCATGTTTTTAAAGAGAAGATGAACATATCAATTCATAAATATATTGTTATCCGAAGATTAGAGCTTGCCAAAGTCTTAATATTATCAGGAGAAGCTGTCAGTAAAGTTCATGAATCTTGCGGATTTAAGGATTATGTGACATTTTATCGTGCGTTCAAAAAACGCTATGGAATGTCTCCAACTGCCTATTATGAAAAATATAGCCATAGATCATAACAGACAGGAAAACTTATGGGGAAACAGGAGAATATTATGAACAGTTTTAGCGTAATGCTAATTATAACAATTTTAAGAAAGCTAAAAGGTAAATAATATGTTTCGAATGATAAATTTAATTAATTACGACTCAGAACTTGAGCGGTTTATAGATAAAGAAGATTTAATTAGGTTTTATTCCAAGTATGGGATAGATGGGATTGAATTGCAAAAAGTACAGGAGTTACAGGAAAAATATCTTAAAGAGAATATGATTATAGGATTACATCTTCCTTTTTTTAATACATGGGTAGATTTTTATAAAGGTGACATGGATAAGGTATTAGATGAATATGGAACCATGGAAGTAGTAGAGCAAATCTATGGTGGCACAGACAAATCTGCCATATCAAAAGTATATAAAGAACAATTGGAGTATGCGGATCGTATTGGTGCTAAGTATGTTGTATTTCATATATGTGATGTATCGATTAAGGAAGCGTTTACTGGTAGATTTCTTCATACGAATGAGGAGGTTATCGATATTTCCTGCGAATTAATAAATGAATTGATGGATGGAAAAGACTATCAGTTTGATTTCTTAATGGAAAATTTATGGTGGCCGGGATTGGATTATAAGAATCCACTAATGACAAAAAGACTAATTGATGGGGTAAATTATTCTAAAAAAGGACTTATGCTTGATACGGGGCATCTTATGAATACGAATCAAGAATTAAGGACGTCACAAGAAGCCTTAGAATATGTCAAAACAGTTATTAATGAACATCAATCGTTAAAAAAATATATAAAAGGGCTTCATCTTAATCAGTCATTGTCTGGTGAAAGAGCAAAAAGTATGAGTTTTAGTAATGTTGAACTGAAAGAAGATTATTGGGAGCGTATGTATCAGGTTTATGAATATATTTTTCAACTAGACGAACATAAACCTTTTGTCTGTGAAGGTTTGAAAGAGTTAATAGAGGATATAAATCCAAAATATATCACTTATGAATTAATTACCTGTAATCGAGAAGAACATGAAACATTCTTAAAACAAATAAGTGCTATACATGATTGAAATCAGATTAATTATTGTCTATTTACTTATATATATTCAAAAGTTAAATAAACTCTCCACTATAACACCAGACTTTTAAGGCATGTTATTATGAAATGAATGGAGGTGAAGATACAGAACAGAAATTACAAAGCCAAAATAATATTGTTTATACTATATTAAGTTTATAATTGTAAATAATAAATTAATATCATGTAATATATATTATATCAATATGGCTTTGAACTATGGTATAATTTCATCTGTACGTAAAATGACGTAGTTCAGTGAAATTTACAAGTATTTTAATTAAATACATTATATAAATGAAGGGAATTAAAATGAATAAAGAATATATCATACTACATGGTTGTAGAGAAAATAATTTGAAAAATATTTCGCTTAAAATACCCAAAAGAGAAATAACAATATTTACAGGAGTATCAGGTTCAGGAAAATCATCCATTGTTTTTGAAACTGTTGCTAAGGAAGCAAAGCGTCAATTAAATGAGACTTTCAGTGCATTTATAAGAAGTTTCTTACCTAAATATGGTGAGGTGAAAGCAGATAGTATAGATAATTTATCAACTCCAATTGTTATTGACCAAAGTAGATTAGGAGGCAATTCAAGATCAACCCTTGGAACAATTACAGACGTTAATTCATTTCTAAGAGCTTTATATTCGAGATTTGGTAGTATTAAAATCGGTAAAGCAAACATGTTTTCTTTTAATGATGTTAATGGAATGTGTCCTGAATGTGAGGGACTTGGCAAAAAGCTAGTTCCTAATATGGAAGAGATTATTGACATGAATAAATCTTTAAATGAAGGAGCAATTTTACTTTCAGGATTAGGGGTAGGTTCTTATTATCACAATATATTTGCACAGTCTGGGTATTTTGATAATGATAAGAAGATATGTGATTACTCCAAGGAAGAGTTGGATAAATTTTTATATGGTGAGCCACATAAAATTCAAATAGAACTAATGGGAGCATCAAACATTACTTATGAAGGCTTAATGATTCGATTTGAACGCTCTTATTTAAAAAGAGATAGAGAGGTATCAGAGGCGACTAAGAAAAAGTTAGATAAACTACTTACAGAGGGTACTTGTCCACTTTGTAAAGGAAGAAGGCTTCATCAAAGGGTATATGAGTGTTTAATCAATGGTTATAATATCGCTGATTTGACTAGTATGCAAATTGATGAATTAGTAAAAGTAATAAAGGATATTAAGGAGTCAGAAGCAGAGCCATTAGTCAATGGAATCTTAGAAAAGTTAAATAATATTATAGATATTGGACTTGGATATTTAACTCTAGATAGAGAAACCACAACTTTGTCAGGGGGAGAGTCTCAGCGTATTAAGATGGTGAAACATTTAAATAGTAATCTTGTTGATTTAATGTATATATTTGATGAACCAAGTATAGGCCTTCATCCAAGAGATGTTAATAAATTAAATAATCTTCTTATAAAGTTACGTGATAAAGGAAATACAGTAATCGTTGTAGAACACGACCCAGATGTGATTAAGATAGCTGACAATATTGTGGATGTAGGGCCAAAAGCAGGTAAATATGGCGGACAAATAGTTTATGAAGGAAGTTATGAAAACTTATTAACCTCAGGTACATTAACTGGCAATGCCTTAAATAAAACATTACCTATTAAGGATAACGTAAGAGAGCATCAGGGGTATCTAAAGGTAGTAAATTGTAATACAAATAATTTAAAAAATGTTTCTGTCACAATACCAAAAGGAGTTTTAACATTAGTAACAGGAGTTGCTGGTTCAGGAAAAAGTACATTAATTAAGCATGAATTTATAAAACAGAATAAAGATGCTGTGCTAATTGATCAAAGTCCAGTATCAGCCAATTCAAGATCAAGTCTTGCAACTTATAGTGGTATTATGGACAATATTAGAAAAGTCTTTGCAAAAGAAAATGATGTGAATGTTTCTTTATTTAGTTCTAACTCAGAAGGAGCTTGTGAAAATTGTAATGGGACTGGTGTAATCGAAACGAACCTTGCATTCATGGAAAACATAAAAAGTACCTGTGATGTTTGTGAAGGTAAAAAGTTTAAAGGTGAAGTTTTCGATTATAAATTTCAAGGAAAAAATATAATAGAAGTCCTAGATATGACAGTCTCAGAAGCCATTGATTTCTTTAAAGCAAAACCAATTAAATCAAAACTTGAAGTAATAGAGGAGATGGGAATTGGATATTTAACCTTGGGACAAACACTTGATACATTATCAGGAGGAGAATGCCAAAGATTAAAACTTGCCAGCCA
>JAEWHU010000107.1 GCA_023387635.1 Bacillota bacterium | reverse complement strand
AGCAGATTCCAGTGCTTTTGACTTATCTTCCTTTGACATACTCATTCTCCTTTTCATTACGAACTAATGTTCTTGTTTATATAATATCTTATTCCATACTATTTGTCAATATGGAATCTATATTCTCTTAATACTTCTTTTGTACCCAATAATTATATTACTTCTTTATTACATTACTTAATATTGTATGCTTCTATTATTACATTACTTAAATATTGTATTGCTTCTAATATTGTATTACTACTAGTATTGTATTACTTTTAATTTTACATTACTTTTAATTCTACATTACTTTTAATATCGCATTACTTTTAACTTTGCATTACTTTTAACTTTGCATTACTTTTAATTTTGCATTACTTTTATTTTGCATTACTTTTATTTTGGTCTCTGATTGTTACTATATAATTTTATATTATTTATATTTTAGTTGCAATAATAAGTTCCTAGTCAAGAGGAATTCAATCATATAGTAATTAAATTCAATTGATTCACAATCATCAGTAGCCTGGACTCAGGGATACTCTTTGGAGTAATGCAATAGTTCAATTTTATTTGTCATAAACATTTTTTCCTTTCATATGATTTATTAGGGGGATTGGGTGATGAAGTTGATAGGGTCAATAAAAATAAACATAAGAAAGATTGTATTATTACTTTTATTTTGCGATATCATTCTTATCGGTTACCTATATATAAACAGAAATTTATATCATGATAAAGTAACTTCCACTACTTCCATTAAACAAAGCAAATATGAACAGTTATTAGTAAATACTTATTTAACAAGAATCGAAAAGACATCAAATGATTTTTATAGCGAATATTATACCATTTCCCCAATTGTTAATTATTATAGCGTAAACGTAAAAGAGATTTCTTCAGTTAATAGAGTGGCGTTTGTAACTTTCACATCAAACCCTTATTTAGGACCCCATGACTCTATTGGAATTGATGAAATTACTTTTTCAGCCGATTATTTTGGAAATGTGAAATTAGAAAACTTTAATCATATTATAAGTTATCATCTACCTGACAATCTGAAAGACCTTGAAAAAAAGCAAGTTCCTGGAAAATATGGTGATGGGAGAAATTGAAAAATAACTGTCATAGATATTAACACAAGTTTTTGATAAATATCTTAGAGTATTATGATTCTTTAGGATAAAAGGAATGATTTGATAAGGACTTTAAATGCTTGAAATGGATTTTAAATAAGAATATTGAATTGATAAACTTGAGATAAATACATAAGAAATATTAACACTTAAACTATATCATATTTTACAAACTTTGTAAATAATAAAATATAAATCTAAAGAATTAATATTATTACACCCATTAATTCACTCATACCTGTTGCCCGGGTATGAGTGAGCATAACTCTAACTAACATCCTACTATATGTACTATATTATCTAATAAATAATTGCTATATTGATTCTTGTCTTAAAACACATAATCTATAATATCCTATCTATGATTTTACAACGATAGGAACATAAATCTCTGACAAATGGTATCCCATCTTTTCCTTAAATATTTTAGGCGAAATAATATGGCACATATCATATCTTCTCACTGTGTCATTATCTTTTGTAGACACTTCAAACATACCAGTATCAATAATCCATTTGTGGATATCTTTTTTTGCTTCTTTAGATTCTTCATCTGTGTCTTTTGTTGTCCCTACTGCATACAGTCCACCAGGAAAATCGATTACTTCATAGCCACCTGTATCCGTTTGTCCATCCAACATAGCAAAAATCCATTCCATACAATTCTTCTCTTCGTTATAAAACATAAAATCTCTTGGTGTAATATAATTCTTAGCTTCAATACTTGACCACCACTTATCAAAAGCATCCAGTTCCTCTATAGTAGTAATTGGTCCAGAACTCACAACCTTTAATGATGGGATGATTATAACTCTAACTTGAAACATTAACTTATCCTCCTTATATATTTTTTTGGCAAGTTGGGCAATAAAAAACCGAACCACCTAAATATGCTTCTTTAATAATTGTGGTTCCACATCGAATGCAAGGCTTTCCTACAGTGTTTCGACTTACCCTACTGGGGTATCCGCCATAATTTCCATATACATCTTTATCGATATCTTTTCCACCAGCTGCAATAATTTCAGAAGGTACGCTTTTTATTGCTGTGAAAATTCGAAATATTTCATCTTCATTTAAAGTGTTTATTTTGCTTTTTGGATTTAATTGAGCTTCCCATAAAATATCCTGTAATAAATTATTATCTATTCCGGGAATTCGATTTTTTGTGGCAAGCAATTGTTTTACAGATAGCGTTTTACTCTTTGTTTTATTAATTAAGTCTTTGAAAAAATCATATGTAAATTCTTTTGTATTAATCATCGGAAAATCAGATTTATATCCAATTGCATCACCATTTTTATCTACTTCAAATAAGAACAATGCTCCACCAAGTGATGCTGAGTATGACAAAGAACTCCCATCATCAAACTCCAGTAAAAGCTGGTGTTTTTTAACAAGCTTTTCATTAGGATACGTATACCGTGGTACAATATCGCTCATCAAAGCACGGTTTCCAATATATAAAAAATTAAATAAACCATATCCTCCTGTATTTACATCAACATGCTCAATGGTTTTGTCTATCATATACTGTGCGACAGCACCTGCCGCCTGATCATTAGTAAAAGCTTGTGCCGGTTCCATTGCAAACCAAACGAAAGTATGAGGATTTAGGTTGGCTACAACTTTTCGTATTGTTTTTCCAACAATCAATTCTTCAAGCTGTTTGTTAACAACATATCCTGTAGCAATGTTCATAGTAGTTCCTCCAATTGTTTTTTTTAGAATACGAGTGAATAAATACAATCAACAATATACTATTCTTTCCAATTCTTTTAAGCGGTTTTTACGATATCCTAGGTAAACGCATATAAAATGTACTTTACTTCATAAAGCACAATTATATGTATATTATACATCATACACGCTTTAAACAAAACATTTATTTACAATTGAAGATTATTTTCTTATAACCAGTTGATGTAAGACAAAATGATTCATAGAAAGACTTTCTATAACAATTGATAAATAAAGAAAAATTATAGTAGTAACTAAACATTAATATATCTATAATAACATGAAAGAAGGAGAGAATATATCCCTCCTTCCTTCATGTCATTAAACGTTCTTATCTAACAGAATTGTAAATTATTATTATAAAATTCATTAATTATTACTTATCAAACTATCTTGCACTATAAATATGTATTCTTTGGTTTAACTATCTGTGGGTTATATCCACTATCTTCTAAAGCTTTAATAATTGTATCTTTATGCTCGTGTCCGTAAGCTTCCATAGTAATAGTTAATTCCACTGCGTTATTTCTATTTATACTAACAAACTGATTATGATCAAGCCTTATTACATTCCCTTGGTTCGCCGCTATTACGTTTGCTACATTCACTAGTTCACCTGGTCTATCAGGAAGAAGTACGGATAAGGTAAAGATACGCCCTCTTTGAATAAGTCCATGTTGTACAACAGACGATACAGTTATAACATCCATATTACCACCACTTAGTATGGATACTATTTTCTTGTTTTTGCAATTAAGATGTTTTAGTGCTGCTACTGTAAGGAGCCCTGAGTTCTCCACAACCATTTTATGATTCTCTATCATATCTAAAAAGCTAACAATAAGTTCTCTATCATCAATTGTAATAATTTCATCAATATTCTCTTGTATATATGGGAAAACCTTAAAGCCTGGTGTTTTTACCGCCGTGCCATCTGCTATAGTATCTACATGGTCAAGAGTACATACATTGCCTGCCTTTAATGATTCCTGCATACAATTAGCACCTAATGGTTCTACACCAATTACTTTAACATTAGGATTTAGTAATTTAGCTAATGTTGAAACACCTGCTGCTAAACCGCCTCCTCCAATTGGTACTAAAATAATATCAACGATTGGAAGGTCTTTAAATATTTCCATAGCAATCGTGCCTTGGCCTGTTGCAACCACTTCATCATCAAATGGGTGAATGAGTGTATATCCCTCATCTTCTGCTAATTGTTTCGCATATTGATAGGCATCATCATATACGTTACCATACAAAACAACTTCTGCACCATAACTTTTTGTACGATTCACCTTTATTAAAGGGGTTGTTGTTGGCATAACAATAATAGCTTTTGCATTGTACATCTTAGCTGCATATGCAACTCCTTGTGCATGGTTACCAGCGGAAGCTGTAACTAATCCTCTATTTCTTTCTTCTTCAGTAAGAGTACTTATCTTATAATAAGCACCTCTTACTTTATAAGCGCCAGTGAATTGCATGTTTTCTGGCTTTAAAAACACTTTATTTCCTGTAGTATCTGAGAAATAATCACTGTATATTAACTTTGTTCTAAGTGTTACTTTTTTTACTGCTTCACAAGCTTCTTCAAATTTTTCTAATGTCATCATAATATCTAGTCTCCTTTAATTAAACAAAGCATTCACAAAGTCCTTTGCATCAAATTTTTGTAAATCATCAATATGTTCACCGATACCAATATATTTTACTGGTATTCCAAGTTCAGATTGGATTGCAATGGCAATACCTCCTTTTGCTGTTCCATCTAACTTAGTTAAGATGATTCCCGTTATTTCTGCAACTTCGTTAAATTGCTTAGCTTGTGCAAGTGCATTCTGACCAGTTGTACCATCAAGTACTACTAAAGTTTCACGATGAGCATCTGGGTACTCTCTTGTAATAACCCTGTCAATTTTTCTTAGCTCTTCCATAAGATTCTTTTTATTGTGAAGTCTACCAGCTGTATCACATATTAAGATATCAGTATTACGTGCTTTTGCAGCTGTTACTGCATCATAGATAACAGCTGCCGGATCGGAACCTTCTTTTTGTGCTATGATTTCAACCCCAGCACGATTACACCATTCTGTTAGTTGTTCAATAGCTGCTGCTCTAAAAGTATCCGCTGCTGCAACTAATACTTTCTTACCATTATCTTTGAATTGACTGGCTAATTTTCCAGCTGAAGTAGTTTTTCCAACTCCATTTACACCAATTAACATTACAATGGATTTACGATTTTCAAATTCATAATCAGTTTCTGTTACCTTCATCTGATCCATAATACTTTGAATTAATAATTCTTTGCAATCTTTTGGTTCTTTTATTTTATTTTCTTTTACTTTTTGTTTTAATGAATCTATAATGGATACCGTTGTATTAATGCCAAGATCAGCCATAATTAAAATTTCTTCTAATTCTTCATAGAAATCATCATCTATATTAGAAAAACCACTAAATATTGATTCGATCCCTGCAACGATATTATTTCTTGTTTTTGATAGTCCGGCAACTAATTTGCCAAAAAAACCTTTCTTTTTTTCTCCCACTTGAATTACCTCCATAATAATCTCTATTCTGCAGTGTGAAAAATTTTATTTTTCACACCAATTATTTATCTAAATCATTTTCTATTAAATTAACAGATACTAATGTTGAGACACCTTTTTCTTGCATTGTGATTCCATATAAGATATCTGCTGCAGCCATAGTACCTCTTCTATGGGTTATAATAATAAACTGCGTATCTTTTGTTAATTTATTTAGATATTTTGCAAATCGTTTTACGTTTGCGTCATCTAGTGCCGCTTCAATTTCATCCAGAAGACAAAATGGTGATGGTTTTAAATTCTGGATGGCAAATAACAAAGAGATAGCTGTAAGTGCTTTTTCACCACCAGATAATTGCATCATATTTTGTAGTTTCTTTCCTGGTGGCTGGGAAGTAATAATAATTCCAGCTTCTAATATATCCTCATCATTAGTAAGCTCGAGGGTTGCTCTACCGCCACCAAATAATTCTTTAAAAACACGGTCAAATTGTTCACTAATTGCTCCAAATTTTTCACGGAACTGTTTACGCATCTCATCATCAAGTTCAGATATAATACCCAAAAGAGTTTCCTCTGCCATAAGCAAATCATCTCTTTGTTCTTTTAAGAAACTATAACGCTCTGAGGTGTTTTTAAAATCCTCAATAGCATTAACATTAACATCTCCTAAGTTTCTTATACAAACCTTTTTATCAGAAATATACTTTTTCGTTTGTGAAATATTATTAATAGAATCCTCTTTTAATAGTACTGCTGTACTATAGGTAAGTTCATACTCATTCCACATATAATTCATATGTTCATTATAGGATTCTTCTAATTTCTCTAACATAGTTGATAAACGATAGCATTCCTTATCATATAAATTAATTTCTTCCATATATTCTTGTCTTTTACTAAAGAAATTTTTATGATTTTTAGATATTTCCTCAATTGTAGCGTTTAAAGCCATAATTTCAGACTCTACCTGTGACATATTTACTTTACAGTTACTTATATCACTTTCAGTACTTAAAATCTTTGTTTTCTTTTCCTCTATCTGACTGGTTGCAGATTCTTTACTTGATAAAATATTTTTTTCTTCTTCCAAAAGTACTGATATTTCTCTTTTAATACGCTTAATATTTTCAAGAATATTTTGCTTCTTTTGTTCATTTGCAGAAAAATCAATGCGAATTGAGGCAAGTAACTCATTTACCGCTGCTTCCTCTATACGCTTTTCTTCTAATAGAAGGTTAAACTCATCTATTTTTATTTCATTTTCTTTTCTTTTATACTCATTAGATGTTAGCGATTCATTAAGAGCTTGTATATTATATGTTAAATCTTTTGATTGTAGATCAATTTCTTGCATTTCGCCATTGATTTCTGCATATTCATTCAATCTATTTTGTATTTTAGCTGATTCTTCTTTTATTTTTAATTTAATTGTATTTTGCTTGATATAATTTTCTTGCAACTTAGCTTTATTACTTTCAATTGATTCTCTGGCTATTTGTTTTGCACTCTTTTTCTCTTCTTTACGTACTTCTAAGTCCTTTAATTCTTTATCTAGGGAAGATACGTATACCTCTAATTCTGATATTTCCCTTCTTCTACCTAAAAGGTTACTTGAATTTTTATATGCACCACCAGAAAGGGAACCACCTGGATTTAAAAGTTCACCTTCTAACGTTACAATCCTTAATGATTGATTATACTTTTTTGCTAACAATAAAGCATTATCAATGGTATCAACTACAATACTTCTACCTAAAAGAGATTTTAATAATTCTTTATACATAGGTTCAACAGAAACTAATGTGTGAGCTAAGCCAATCACACCTTTTTCTAAAAGATATTTATCGTAACTATTACCATCCTTTGATGATATATTTGTTAAAGGTAAGAAGGTAGCACGACCGAACTTATTCTTCTTTAAATATTCTATCAATTCTTTAGCCGTTGTTTCATTGTCAGTAACAATGTTTTGAATGTTACCGCCCAAAGCAATTTCAATTGCAGTTTCATATTTATTTTCTACTTTAATAATATCTGCTACAACACCATGGATACCTTCATATTGTCCTTTTTTTTCCATAACTTTTTTAATACTAGAACCATAACCTTCATATCGTTCAGTTATGTTTTTTAGGGACTCTAATCTTGAGCTTTCTCCATGGTACTCTTGTTGCTTTTTATTTATTTGATAACTTAAATCATCTAATTCTTTTTGTATTTGACTTAATGCATTATCTATACTTATATTTTCATCTTTTATCTTTGATATAATTCTATCTGTTTCAAGTAACTGATTCTCTTGTTCATTTATTTCAATATTAATTAGAGCTTCTTCGCTTTTGTTTCGAATAAGCTTTTGATTTAATTCTACTTTTTTAATATTGTTTTGTTCTAAAATTGTTTCATATCTTTGAAGACTTGTTTTTATTGATGAATTCTCATTTAGTAAATCAAATATTTCTCCATTACATTCCTCAATATTCTTAGTAAAGGCAGCAATTTCACTACGAACTCCCTGAACTTTCAACGTAATATCAGACTGTTCTTTTTCATAACTTTCAATTTTACTCTCTAATTCAATTTTATTATCCATGTATACATTAAGTTCTTTTGTTTTTGCATCAATATCCTTATGTATAGCATCAATTCTACTTTGATAATGAAGTTCATTTTGCTTAATACTTAGAATTTGTTCTTGTAAAAGTTTAATTTCCCCTTCTAACTTTTCTTTTGACAATTTCTCTTCACTTAAAGTTATTTTTAATTGCTCAAGAGTACCATTGCTTTTTTCCTGTAAGAGCTCAAGTCTTTCATATTCATCCTTGGTATTATTGTAATTACGATTCGCTGTCTCTAAAGTATTCTTAGCATTTGCCAATTTTTCTTCAACTTGTTTCTTCTCTTCAATAATTTTTTCATTCTCAAGTAAGAACAAATTAACCTCTAAAACTTTAAGTTCTTCTTTTAAATGTAAATATTCTTTTGCTTTAATAGATTGACTTTCTAAAGGACCGATCTGTTTTTCTATCTCTGAAAGAATATCATTGATACGATATAGATTTTGCTTTTCTTCTTCAAGATTTCTTTCTGCTGCTAATTTTCTCTTTTTAAATTTAACAATTCCTGCTGCTTCGTCAAACAGTTCTCTTCTATCCTCTGGTTTACCACTAAGTATTTTATCAATTTGACCTTGTCCTATAATAGAGTATCCTTCTTTACCAATACCTGTATCTAAAAATAATTCTTGAACATCACGTAATCTGCACGTACTACCATTTATTAAGTATTCACTTTCACCTGAGCGGTATACTCTCCTTGCAACAGTTACTTCATCATAATCAATTGGCAACTTATGAGAGGAATTATCAAGTGTAATTGCAACGTAAGCGTATCCCATCTGTTTTCTTGTTTCTGTACCAGAAAAGATAATGTCCTCCATTTTGGCTCCTCTTAATTGCTTTGCACTTTGTTCTCCAAGTACCCAACGAACAGCATCAGCCACATTACTTTTCCCACTACCATTTGGTCCTACAATTCCAGTAATGCCGTTATGGAAGGTAAACATAATTTTATTAGCAAAAGACTTAAAGCCATGAACCTCAATACTCTTTAAATACATTCTTTAATCCCCCGATGGTATTATATTCTTTGGATTCATCTTAAGTATGGATTGATAGGCTGCTTCTTGCTCAGCAGCTTTTTTCGTTTTTCCAATACCGACTCCTAGTTCTTTATCATGAACCAATGCTACTACGGTAAATTGCTTATTATGATCTGGTCCCTCTTCTTTTAATAATTCATAAGTTAATTGCCCTTTATATTCACTTTGTACAATTTCTTGTAAGATAGTCTTGCTATCAAAAAAGAGCTCTTTATTTTTAACATCAGCTAATATATATTTGCTTATAAACTCTTTTGCATTAGTAAAACCACCATCTAAATAAATACTACCAATGATTGCTTCAAGGGCATCGGAAAGTATTGAAAAGCGCTCTCTACCCCCTGTAGCTGCTTCCCCTTTACCAAGTAAAAGATAGTCACCTACTCCAATTTCTTTCGCACACTGGGCTAGTGTTTGCTCACAGACCAATCTTGCTCTTAGTTTAGTGAGTTCTCCCTCTGGCATTTTTTTATGTTTCTTAAAAAGATATTCACTAGTCACTAATTCTAAAACCGCATCACCTAAAAATTCTAATCTCTCATTGTTGTCTAATTTGTTCAAACGTTTTTCATTTGCATAAGAACTATGAGTGAGAGCATGCCTTAACAATTTTAAATCATTATATTTATAATTAATTTTTTCTTCGAACTTTTTCAAATACTCAATTGTTGTATCATCTTGATGCATGTAATTTCGCCTTTCTTCGTTAATAGGTATAAGTTCATAACATATAGCTACTATACAAGTATAATATTAAATAAAACCCTTTCATAAGGAATTCCGTTAAGGAATGCCCTAATGAAAGGGATTAGAATCTATGTTTAACTATTGATTTAAAGCGTTTTTAATCTCTTCAACTGCGTCACCAACAGTAACAATGTTCTCTGCATCTTCATTCGCAATCTCGATATCAAATTCTTCTTCAATTCCCATAATGATTTGGAAAATATCTAATGAATCAGCTCCTAAATCATCAACAAAGGTTGTATCCATTGTTATTTCATCTCCATCAACATTAAGTACTTCACCAATAATTTTTTTTAATTTTTCAAATTCCATTTTATTCACCTTTCTAACATTCTTATTCTTCGTTTTGAATATTCAATCTTATTTTTTCATTAATTTCTTGCTCTGAAAATGTAACACATTGAAGTATAGAGTTTTTAAATTCTACACTCTTAGAATTACCATGAGTCTTAACTACTAAACCGTTAAGTCCAAGTAGTGGTGCTCCACCATAACTTGAAGCATCAAAAGTTTTTAATGTTTCTTTTAACGCAGGCTTCACAAGAAAAGCTCCAATTTTACTTCTTGTGGTACTCATAAGACCTTTTTTAATTTTACCGATTAAAGCACTACCAAGGCCTTCGTATAGTTTAAGTATTACATTACCAACAAAAGCTTCACAAACAATGACATCAGCTCCGCCATTTGGTATCTCTCTTGCTTCAATACTACCAATAAAATTAATATCACTACAAGCTTTAAGAAGTGGATATGTTTCTTTTACTAACATATTACCTTTTTCTTCTTCCGTACCAATATTTACAATTGCTACTCTTGGGTTTTTAATACCTATGACATTCTCCATATATACGGATCCCATCTTTGCAAATTGTACTAAATGTGATGGTCTAGCATCTACATTCGCTCCACAGTCTACTAGTAAAGATACTCCATTAACTGTTGGGATTAAAGGTGCAAGTGGTGGACGTTCCACCCCTTTTATTCTCCCAATAACCAACTGACCTCCTACTAATACTGCTCCTGTGCTTCCTGCAGAAACAAAAGCATCTGCCTCTTTGTTTTTAACAAGGTTAAGAGCTACTACAATGGAAGACTCTTTTTTACGACGTATTGCCATAACAGGTGACTCATCATTGGTAATTACATCTGGAGCATTCACAATCTCTAAGCGACTAGTATCATAGGTATACTTACTTAGTTCACTCTTTAGTATCTCCTCTTTACCAACTAGAAAGACCTTAATTCCACTGTGTTCATTGATAGCCTCTACTGAACCTTTTACAATTTCACTAGGAGCATTATCTCCACCCATAGCGTCAACTGCAACTCTCACATTCATATTCATTCAGACTCCCATCCGTGTTTTATATACACTTAAACATACTGAACTTTTGAGGTTGGTACTCCCCGTCAGTATCTATACACAATATACTAGAAATTATTATAAAAATCAACTATAAATTATGAAAAAAAATACATGATTTATAATTCAATATTTTCATAAGAATTATTCATTTATTATTGATAATAACTCCTAGTAGTCAACTACTAGGATTCCCAATACCGATTTCTTTAAACTTTGAACTTTAACATCTTCCATTTGTATTTGTGGATATCCTTAATGGAGCGTTTTTCAATCATATTACATAATTCTCTATGAATTAAAAAACGCTCTATATCCAGTAACTAAGAGGTTTACCCTTTGTTACTAGACAAGAGCTAAATATGGCATTCGCCAATTGTAACATTACAAAATACAGTATAAATTTAAATTTTCTTATAAAAGAAAGATTTATATGTTGTAAATTGTAAGTGCTGTGGTTGTATTATTTGCTCTGTACTACCCACAAATAATATACCGTCTTTTTTTAATGAATTATTAAATTTCTTATAGATATCAAGCTTAGCTTCTTCTGTAAAATATATTAATACATTTCTGCATATGATTAAATCACAGTTGTTAGGATACGGCTCCCTTAACAAATCATGATGCTTGAATTCTACACAAGCTTTAATACTATCCGAAATTTGATATGTTTTATCATTTATTTCACGAAAATACTTTTTAATAAATTCATCTGGAAGTCCTTTAAGGCTTTTAACATTATATAAGCCTAATCTTGCTTTTTCTAGTATTTGCTTATCAATATCAGTCGCTATAACTTTTATTTTAGACAATGGTAAAAATTTAGATAATAGCATTACAATAGAATAAGGCTCATCTCCAGTTGAACATGCAGCACTCCAAATTTTAATATTGTTACCAAATTGGCTAAACAGATATGGGAGTACTTCTTGTTCTAACAGATTCCATTGGTCTGGATTACGATAAAATTCTGAAACATTAATTGTTAAGTAATTTATGAATTCTTCATACATAATAGCATTCTTTCTTATAGTTTCTACATAAACACTATAAGAATTAATCTTATGCTTGGCAATTAATGCATCAATTCTACGTTTCATTTGGCGCTCTTTGTAAGCATTTAAATCTATTTTAGTAAGATTAAAAACTTGTTCCTTAAATGTTTCATAATTATCTGCCAAACAGAAACACCCCTTTATCTGTTGATTTAGTTAAATCTATGCTTCTGTTACTTCTTCTGTTTCATCTAAAGCTTTAACACTTAAGCTGATTTTCTTATCTTCATTATTAAAATCAACAACTCTAGCAGTAACTTCTTGTCCTACTTTTAAAACATCAGATGGTTTTTCAACATGTTCTTTTGATATTTGAGAAACATGAAGTAATGCATCAACGCCTGCTTCTAACTCAATGAACGCACCAAAATCAGTCATACGAGCAACTTTACCAGTTACTACAGTACCAACTGCATAGTTTTCTGCTGCTTTAATCCAAGGATTAGCATCTTCAAATTTTAAGCTAAGTGCAATTTTTGTTCCTGTAATTTCTTTAATAAGAACTCTAACGTTATCTCCAACTTTGAAAACTTTCTTAGGATTTTCAATTCTTCCCCAAGACATTTCTGAAATATGAAGTAATCCATCAGCGCCACCAAGGTCAATGAATGCACCAAAATCAGTAACATTCTTAACAACACCATCAACCATCATTCCAACTTTAATTCTTTCAAATAATTCTTTTTGCATTACTTGTTTTTTAGCAACGATAAGTTGTTTACGATCTCCAATGATTCTTCTCTTTCTTGGATTGAATTCGCTAATAACAAACTCAATTTCTTCACCAGCATATTTTGCTAAATTCTTTTCATAAGAATCTGATACTAGACTTGCAGGAATGAAGATTCTTGTTTCATCAACGATTACGCTTAAACCTCCATCTAAAACTGCAGCTACTTTAGCTGTTAATACTTCTTTGTTATTAAATGCTTCTTCTAATCTCTTGCTACCTTTTTCTTGAGCTAGTCTCTTATATGTTAAAAGAACTTGCCCTTCTCCATCATTCACTTTTAATACTTTAGCTTGAAGAGTGTCGCCTTCTTTAACGACTGTAGTTAAGTTTACATTTGGTGTGTTGGTATATTCATTTCTTGTAATGATACCGTCAGCTTTGTAGCCTATATTTAAGACGATTTCGTCTTCTTTTACACGTATTACAGTGCCCTCTACTACCTCTCCGTTTTGTATTGTTTTTAATGATGCCTCCAATAATTGTTCAAAACTCATTTCTGACATGCGGTATGAACCTCCTTGATAATATTGTTTGGGGTGGATGCCCCTGCTGTAATACCTACGCTACGAAAAGATTTGAGTGCATCCAAATCTAGGTCACTAAGTTTCTGTATATAGTAAGTATTTTTACATTCGGATTTAGATATTTCGTATAGCTTTCTGGTATTCGAACTATGCAACCCGCCGATGACTATCATTGCTTCGCATGATTTAGCTAACTCACTTGTTTCAGTTTGCCTTTCCTCGGTCGCATTGCATATCGTATTTAAAACAATTATATCATAACCCTTTTTTGATATAATTTCAACTAAATCTTGAAAATTCTTGTAATTAAATGTCGTTTGGGATACAATACATACCATTTTCCCTTGTTCATCTCTTAATTTAGTTGCTTCTTCTGGATTGTTTATAACGGTGTAGTCACCTTTACACCACCCCTTGATTCCCATAACTTCAGGGTGCGAATCATTACCAATGATGATAATATGTCTTCCATTTTCACTTTGCTCTTTTACAATTTTGTGAATCTTTCTGACATAAGGACAAGTGGCATCTACTAATTTTAAGCCTAGAGACTGAATAAGCTCATAAATTTCACTAGAAACACCATGAGATCTAATGATTATTGTACCCTCTGAAATAGATTTTAATTCCTCTAAGGAATTAATCACCATAACGCCTTTACTAGTTAAATCCTCAACTACTTCATCGTTATGTATGATAGGTCCATAAGTATAGACTTTACCACCATTTTCAATTTCTTTGTATACGGTTTCAACTGCACGTTTAACACCAAAACAAAATCCAGCAGATTTCGCTAATACAACTTCCATACATTACTCCTATCTTTTTGTTTTTTAATTCTATAATATTAACTCGTCAAACATAGCGCTAACGAAATAAATACCTCTATGTTTGACGGGAGAAAATGGTCTAATTATTTATTTTCTTATGAAAAAGATTAATAATAGAATTTACCACTTCATCAATTGTCATATCTGAAGTATCTACTAAAATTGCATCTTCAGCTTGCTTAAGGGGTGAAATAAGGCGTGTCATATCCTGAGTATCACGAGATATGATATCCTTTTCAATTTCTTCTAAATTGCATGAAATACCCTTTTCACTTAGTTCATTATATCGTCTTTTTGCTCTTACATAAGAACTTGCAGTAAGAAATACTTTTAAGTCAGCACTTGGGAGTACTACCGTACCAATATCTCTGCCATCCATGATAACATTGGAAGACTTTGCAAGTTCACGTTGCAAATCTACCATTTTAGTTCTAACAGCTTCATGTTTTGCAACACTAGAAGCCATAGTTCCAACTTCTTCTTTGCGAAGTTTATCTGTTACATTGTCTCCATTTAGAAGAACTTGTTGTTCACCATCTTTATATTCTATTGTAACATTAACATGTTCAATGGCTTTTACTACTTTGTCTTGGTCCTTCGTATCAATGCCCTGTCCTAACAAATAATAAGCTATAGCGCGATACATAGAACCCGTATCTATATATATAAATGATAACTCTTTGGCTATTTTTTTGGCTATTGTACTTTTTCCAGCTCCCGCTGGCCCATCAATTGCTATATTATATACTTTCATAGTTGCTCCCGTCTGCGTGCTCAGCACGCGTGTAATTCTAATTATTCCATAACAGCATTTCCAGCTAAATATGCTGTTGACCAAGCAATTTGTAAGTTAAATCCACCTGTTAATGCATCCAAATCAAGAACTTCACCAACAAAATAAACTCCAGATACTAATTTAGATTCCATGGTGGATGGATTTATTTCTTTTACATTAATACCACCTCTTGTAATGACAGCTTCATTATAATCCCTAAGGCTTGCAATAGTAAATTCCATTCCTTTTAGAACATGTACCAAATTAGTTCGTTCTTCTTTTGTTATAAGGTTAACTTTCTTTTCCGGATTTATTTTACTTAATGATATTATAACGGGTATTAACTTTCGTGGCAATAGTAGATCTAGCGCATTCTTATATTGTTTATTGCTAAATTCTTCAAAATCTCTTAAAATTCTTGCATCAAGTTGTTCAAACGTCAAAGCTGGCTTTAGATCAATAAGCAATGTTAGATCTTTATTCTTCATATGTGGGATAATATAGCTACTCGCGCTTAGAATAACAGGTCCACTTACACCATAATGTGTAAAAATCATTTCACCAAAATCAGAATAAATATCCTTATTACCAGATTTTACTGTAATATTAATATTTTTTAAGGATAAGCCTTGTAACTCTTTAACAATTGATACCTGTGCTAAGTTTATTGGAACTAAAGAAGGATATAATTTAGTTACTGTATGACCCATTCCCTTAGCAAAACGATACCCATCTCCAGTAGAACCAGTTAATTGGTACGATAATCCGCCTGTAGCAATGATTACTTTATCCCCATGTATGGTTTCACCATGCTTTGTTTTTACACCCTTAAAGGTATTATCTACAGTGATTACATTGGTAACCTCTTGCTCATATCGTATATCTACATTTTGTTCTCTTAATTCCTTTATAAGCGCAGCGATTACATCAGAAGATTTATCCGATTTAGGGAATACTCGATTCCCTCTCTCAATTTTTGTTGGTAAACCTATCTCTTCAAAAAAATTAATTACATCATAATTACTAAATCCATAAAATGAACCATATAAAAACTTTGTATTACTTACTACGTTTTGAAATAGTTCTTCTATATCACATGCATTTGTAATATTACATCTACCTTTACCTGTTATAAATAACTTTTTACCAAGCCTATCGTTTTTTTCTAATAATACTACACTTGCGCCATTTCTGGCAGCAATGATTGATGCTAACATACCTGCTGCACCACCACCAACTACGATTACTTTTATTTTGTTATGATTATTAACCATTTAACCTCCATGTTACTTTTTTTACTCTTTGGATTATGAGAAAGAATTCTGAACATTTCCGAAGGAATTGCCAGAATTCTTATTAATCATTTATTAATGTGTACTGTTGTTATCAAGATACACTTCATCAATACCAAACTCATTATGTCCTGTTGCATAAGCTTCGCCTTCTGCTCTAAAAATTACTTTTGGATATTCTTCCAGATTATCTACTAAACTTTGAGCTATTGCATCTAAAATAGTACTCTCAAGTCCACTACCAGTATTAAAAATTGGCGCTGAATCGTTTAAAAAACTAACAATAACTGTATCACCCTTAGTTGTCACACTATCAATACCTATCGCTACTAAACGATCTGCAAAAGAATCAACAACCATGTCTACAATTATTTCAGGAGTTAACTCTGTATCTATAGGTATAAGAGCTACAGCTGACTCCACATTAAAAGTAGTTTCATTCATTGTATAAATGTTAACTTCTTTTGTAACTACAGGCTCAACATTTATATCAGATTTTTGTTGTGTTTCATCCTTCGCTTTATTGTCGGACTCACCTTCTATATTGGTTGGTACCTCCGTTGGTATGTCCGTTGGTGTAGTCGTTATAGTATCTGTAACTCCATTATCTGTTTCAGTAATGTTTCCTTGTTCATTGTTATTATCCTTCTTATTGTTGCATCCAGTAGTAATAAGTAATGAAACCATAACTATAATAAATCCTATATGTTTCAATTTTTTATTCATTGTAATCACTCCTAACACATTTAACGATTAAATTATTAACATTATCAATATAATAATAATCACTAACTATGTCATTTCTATGTTAAAAAATTGATATTTTATAGACTTTCCTGCTATTATAAGAAGATTTCTACGAAAGTACTATCCTAAACTTCTTGCTCTGTATACTCTTCAATAATTGCCAAACGTAATAAATTTAAGGCAGTAATAGTTGCAGCTTCTCTAACCTTTTGCCTGTTTCCAAAGAAATGACGTTCATAAACTTTTACTTTATCCTTTAAACCAATTGCAATATAAACAAGTCCAACTGGTTTCTTAGCAGTTCCACCACCAGGACCTGCAATACCTGTAATCCCAATGGAAACATCTGAATTCCCTGCCATTAAGGCTCCAAGTGCCATTTCCTTTGCTGTTTCATAGCTTACAGCACCATATTCAGTTAAAGTTGATTTATTAACTAAAAGATACTTTTCCTTCGCTTCGTTGGAATAAGTTATAAATCCTTCCTTAAGAACACTTGATACACCTTCTATTTCAACTAATGAGGATGCTACTAAACCACCTGTACATGACTCAGCAGTAGTTAATGTTAATTTATGTTTCAGCAACAAATTAACTACAACTCTCTGAATATTTTCATCTTCCTTCATCGTGTATATATGATTGCCAAAACGCTTTCTTAACTCTAATAGAATAGGAGTTATTAAAGCCTCTCCTTCTTTAATTGATGTAGCCTTTGCTGTAATTCTTACATGCACTTCACCTGTTTTTGCATAAGGAGCTATGGTAGGATTTGATTGTTTGTCTATTAAATCACTTATCATAGTTTCAGCTTTACTTTCACCAATTCCACAAATTTTCACCATACGAGAATAAAGTATATTTTGTGTGATTCCTTTTAAATATGGAACAATATCTTTTATGAACATTGGAATTAACTCATTAGGAGGTCCAGGTAATAGAATTATAGTCTTCCCCTCCCTGGTCTTAACAATAAGACCCGGTGCAGTACCATTATCATTTTTAACAATTTTAGACCCCTCAATAATTAGAGCTTGCTTCCAATTATTATTAGTTATTTCTTTTACACCGTTATGTGAAAGCAATTCTTTTATATATTCCTTAGTTGTGGTATCTTCTACTAATTCTTTATTTAAGACTTTTGCAGTCACTTCTTTGGTCAAATCATCTTTCGTAGGTCCAAGACCACCAGATAAAACAATCAAATCAGCCCTAGTTAAAGCAGTCGAAATAGTATGATATAACCTTTCTTCATTATCACCTACAACCACTTGGTAATAATTATCTATTCCAAGTTCTGCAAATTTACCTGCTAAAAATGCAGCGTTGGTATTCACTATATTTCCAAGTAAGATTTCAGTTCCAACACAAATAATCTCGCAAACCATAGGGCTACTCCTTATAAAAATTAGTTTTCTTTTAAAACATGACGGTTCTTATACATATAATCAATTAAAGATAAAATTGTTAATATTAACGATAAATAGATAAATATCTGTTCTAAAATATTAAATACCAAACCATCAAAGTTTATAATTAATAAAATTGCCATTATCATTTGAGCAGTTGTTTTGAATTTAGCAATATTACTAGCTGCAATAACCACACCATTATCTGAGGCTACTAAACGGAAACCACTAATAATAAATTCACGGAATATAATAACAATAATAATCCAAGCAGGTACTAAATTAAATTCAACAAAACAAATTAAAGCGGAACATACTAATAGTTTATCCGCTAATGGATCTGCAAACTTACCGAAATTAGTAACTAAATTGTACTTTCTTGCAATGTATCCATCTAAGGCATCTGTTAAACAAGCAACAACAAATACAATGGCTGCGATTAAATTCGAATAGGGTATAGACCCCGATAAATATATAATCAAAAAAACAGGTATCATAAAAACTCTAGCAATGGTTATTTTATTAGGTAAATTCATAAGATTCCTCCTCATTTACATTCAAGTACAGGTTGTTATTTAGCAATTACATAGCCAAAGCGAATATTCTAGGACATATTCGCTACTAAATCAATTCACCTATTAAATCATATTCTTTTGAATCTGTTACTATTACATCTACAAAATCACCAGACATAAGTTTTGCCCTACTCTTTACAAAAATATAACCATCAACATTTGGAGCATCCTTATATGTTCTGCCAATATATACCGATTCCATAGTATAGTTATCTGATGAACCATTAATTTCATTTTCATCTGGGAGTTGTCCTTCAATAAGAACCTTTATCTTTTTACCAATCATAGCATTCCCATTATCAAAAGCAATTTGTTGCTGTAATGCCATTATTTCAGATTGTCTACGCTTCTTCACATGTTTATGAATCTGATTCTTCATTTTTGCTGCTGGAGTATCATCTTCTTTTGAATAAGTGAATACACCTAATCGCTCGAATTTCATATCCTCAACAAATTGTTTTAATTCTTCATGCTCTTCTTCTGTTTCCCCAGGGAAACCGGTTATTAAAGTAGTACGTATTGCAATATCTGGAATGCTCTCTCTTAATTTTTTCACAATACTTGTAAGTTCTTCTTTGCTAGTTCTTCTGCCCATTCTTTTTAGAATTCCGTCAGACGCATGCTGGATAGGCATGTCCAAATACTTACATATTTTATCTTCTGCTTTTATTACTTCAATAAGCTCGTCCGTAATTTCTTCTGGGTAACAATAAAGTATTCTTATCCATTCTAAACCTTCAATGGTACATAATTCTTTTAATAATTTTGGAAGTGATTTTTCTTTATATAAATCTAATCCATAAAGAGTAGTTTCTTGAGCTACAAGAATTAATTCTTTTACTCCACCATTCACTAATCCTTTCGCTTCTTCCATTAATTCTTCCATTGGAACACTTCTATAATTACCTCTTATTTTAGGTATTATACAATAGGTACAATGTTTATCGCAGCCTTCAGCAATTTTTAAATAGGAAAAATAACCACCAGTTGTGTTCACTCTTTTTGTTTTCACTGTTTTCGTTTTGTTTATATCATTCATATAAATAGATTTTTCTCCAGCTAAAACTCTATCAATAACTGCTGAAATTTCTGCATAACTTGAAGTTCCCACCACTGCATCAACTTCTGCGATTTCATTTTGTATTTCTTCTTTATATCTTTGTGCAAGACATCCTGTTACAATAAGCCCTTTTAACTTTCCAGTTTTTTTATATTCTGCCATTTCTAAGATTGTAGTAATACTTTCTTCTTTGGCATCATTGATAAAACAACAAGTATTCACTATAATTATATCTGCATCACTTTCATCACTTGTTATTTTAAAACCATTTTCTCTTATTATTCCAAGCATTACCTCACTATCCACTAGGTTTTTATCGCAGCCTAATGAAACAAAAAATAAATTCATAATTCACCCATGCCTTTCTTTACTTCTCTATTACCAAAACATTTTAACAGTTTTCAAGGAAAAAGGAAACCTCTATTTCATAATAAATTATTTAATAAAATTCTAACATAATTTTAATTGACTTTCATAGGCATTTTGATAAGATATTAAATAATACATTTTACCAAAATAAAGTATTGCATCAAGGATGCATAGACTGGAGTAGACATGAAAAAATTTATACGTATTTTTATTGTAGCACTAATAGCTTTGTTATGTGGTTATATTTATTACTACATTTCATTGCCTGCCATTAATATCCATTCACCCGGACTATGGTGGTTTATATTAGGCGGATTATTTATATTAACTGTAGTCGTTGCACTAGCAACCGCTAACTATGACAACAATGGGAAGAACAGAAATAATAAGTATTTTAAAAATAATCTATTTAAAATTACAATTAGCATAACTGGTATTGTATTAGTTATTTATGTGGTAGGTAGTATCTTATCTTCACCAATCATTAATGCTAAAAAATATCAAAGTATACTACAAATTACAGATCGTAATTTTACAGATGACATTAAAGAAATATCTTATAACGAAATACCTATTTTAGATAAAGATTCAGCTAATTTATTAGGTTCTAGAAAGATGGGTAGTATGGTTGAGTATGTTTCTCAATTTGAAGTTGCACCTAATTATACTCAAATTAACTATAAAGGTGTACCAACACGTGTAACACCACTTGAATATGGAAGTAGTATCAAATGGCTTACCAATCGTAGCAAAGGTATTCCTGCCTATATGCAAATCAATATGACTACACAAGAAGTATCCCTTGTTAAACTTGAAAAAGGAATTAGGTATTCTGAAAGCGAACACTTTGGAAGAAATATTTATCGCTATATACGTTTTAAATATCCAACCTATATTTTTGATTCCTTAAGTTTTGAAATTAATGATGATGGTGTTCCATTTTGGATATGTCCTGTAAAAGATTATACCATCGGATTATTTGGTGGTCAGACAATCGGTAAAGTAGTTATCGTTAATGCAGTAACTGGCGAACATGAAGACTATGATATTGATGAAGTACCACTTTGGGTTGATCGTGTATACTCTGCTGAACTACTCATTCAACTATATGATTATTCAGGGACATTAAAACATGGCTATCTTAACTCAATATTCAGTCAAAAAGATGCACTTCAAACCACAGACGGATATAATTACATTGCATTAGAAGATGATGTTTGGGTATATACAGGAGTGACTAGTGTTGGTGGTGATGAATCTAATGTGGGATTTGTATTAATGAATCAGAGAACAGCGGAAACTAGGTATTATTCCATCTCTGGGGCAGAAGAATATTCTGCTATGGCATCTGCGGAAGGTATTGTACAACATCTTGGTTATACTGCTACATTCCCTCTTTTACTAAATATAGGTGGTCAACCTACTTACTTTATGGCATTAAAAGATGCTGCAGGACTAGTGAAACAATATGCAATGGTTAATATTGAACAATATCAGATTGTTGCTATTGGTGATACAATATTAGAATGTGAAAAGAGTTATCTAAGCAAAACTAGCAATTTAAGAGATAATGAAAATACTTCAATATTATCTGTAACGGGCAATATTACTAAAATCGCTGAAGCAGTAATAGATGGAAATTCCTATTACTATATATTACTAGACAATAGTGAAGAAATCTTTGCTTTGAAAGTTGTTGATTTCCTTCCTATTATTAAATATAGTGTGGGGGATTCTATTACCTTAAATTACAAACAAACTGGTAGCACTAATTCTGTTATTAGTATTGAATAAACTGAATTAAGAAAGTTTCTATAAATAAAAGCTTTTCATCTTGGTAAGTCACATTAGTTATTACACTAATGTAGCTAAAATGAAAAGCTTTCTTTTTTTAATCCTAAAAACAGCAATGGAGCAGAACTTAGAATATTAAGTTCTATATTACTTAGAATTTACTATATTTTTTATTTTCTTCTTATATACATTTAATAAAGATATTTTATCTGTATCTAGTTTTCTTTTACGAGGTTTATTATAATTGCCAACAAAACTAGTTTTAATATATCTATCAATGCATTTTCTATCTCTTTTCTTACTAAGAGTTCTAAGACCCAGATCTAAATTTTTTCTGATCCTTTGCATCGCTCTATTATGATTTATTGTAGTTACTAATTTTCCATTAAGAAAAATCAATTCACATACATGTTTATAATTATAACACCTAGTTATTCCATTATCATAATCCTTTATCCATTCATTACCTATTACTAGAGCACCAGTAAACTTAATAGGTAGATTAATATCTTCATATTCTGCAGTACTATAATCCTTTGCTGAATAAAAAATATCAGGCTTTACTCCATTAATATCTGGATATTCTCTATCTGTTGAAATTATAAAATTCTTTATACTCAGTTCATAGTTTTTTAGTTCATAGGTACCATAGCTAAAAAAGTGTTCATCATCGCTCCAAATTGGTAGCATATTATAATCATCTAAAGCAAAAATATCCTTGTATTCGTTTTGTAATACATCCCATACTTTTCCATTTAGGTATAATCTATCTATATAATCCATATCATTTCTCCCAACTTAAATCATTGTCAATTATGCTTCCTTTTTTTACTTATATAATATGTAATACAAAATACTACGATTACTAATACTAGAATTGCTATTATTTCATAATTAGACTTTCTTGCGGTTACCTTATCACTATTTGCTATCACTGCATCTTCTTTAGCAACATCATTTGCTTCATGGGTATTATCATTATTATTAATGAAAGGTAGTAAACTTTCCTTCTCAAATGTTGGCTGTAATGTAAATGTAACAAATGCTGCTGAAACTTCATTAATCTCATAGTTAGGATCCGTACTCACTACATTGCCTTTTCCATCACTCCAGTGCAAAAACTTGTATCCTTCTTCTGGATAAGCTTCTATCTTGGTTGTTAGTCCGTCGTAGTATACACCACTAAAGATTCCATCCTCTATAAATTTACTATCATGATCAATATTAATAGAATTAATTCTTATCCTACCTTTAATATGTTTACTTGAATTATCTAACATATTAATATTCAGATGATAAAATCTGCCTAGTTTAAAATAATTATTTAACATAAATCTAGCCGCATTCACTCTTTTTGATGCATACTCCCGAAGTATTTCTACGTTATATTCAAAGTCACCCATTTTATAATACCTGTTTTTTAATTCATTCACACTAGTACTGTACATTGGAGCAAGAATATTTATTTTTTCATTAATCTCTTTTTCAGAAAAATTAGTATTTATCAAATCTAAAAATCGAGCTATGAAATATTTCTTAAACTCTTCGTTCTTTAATAAAGAACGAAATAAAAAAGTGGAACCATCTTGGTTTGGCCATTCTTTTTTGCCAATTTCTAACGCCTGAGATAAGGAGTCTTTATTTACAGGAGAATTATATAACCCAAATCCAAAGTCTGTATCAAAAAGCAACCATCTTATTCTACCATCTAGACCGTATGGTGCGGTACTATTATATTCATTGGTAGTTCTCCACGCTCTACAATTATTACCTGGCCAATCCGTATTTCCTGTATAAATTTGAACAATCAAATAATCAACATAATTGTCAATATCCATCCATTCTTTTACTTGGTCATAATTCTTAGTAATGGACAAATCATTATCTTTTATAAAAGTAATCATATTATTATAAAAAATTAAATTCTCATCACCACCAGAGACCATTTCTACTTGTTGTGAACCATTTTCATCATACCAAAAGTCATAAATCGCAACATTCTTTTCTAGCGTATTATAGTGTGATGATATATATTTTTCATCTTGTCGTTCAATCAAATTCATTATACCATAAAACTCGCCATTTAGAAATGTTACAGTTGGCAAAAATGCTTGTAAATCAAGATTCGTATTCGTCATGGTAGACTGAATTAATATATCTCGAAACATGGTAGAGTCCCATGCATCGCCTTCATTTCCGCCATTTCGTAATATTAATCTTTTAAATGAATTAAGATTTTCCAAAATTCCATTTTTCGTAGTAGCTGTTATCAAGCTATTAGAAAAAAAGTCATAATCAAACTTTTTATATGTGTCATATTCTTTTCTAGCATAGAGGCGAAATGATTTAAATGGAAAGTCCCTTGAAGCTCCTCCGTGTAGTCTTGTTCCAATGGTCTGGGCTAAAACTCTAGTTCCATCCGTAGTAAAAAACTCAAAACTACCTAATTTTTCCCACTCTCTTCCCCTACCTTCAATGTTATTAAATAACCCTACATCATAATCATATAAATCTGTGGGTTCAATCGTTAAAGAAATAATTGGCAACTTGTATTTTTCAAATATATTTGGATGTATAAAGTAGGTATTCGTATAAACATCGCTCATATTACCATTGTCTAACACTACTACTGCACGTATTACAGTAC
>JAEWHU010000015.1 GCA_023387635.1 Bacillota bacterium | reverse complement strand
CTTCTGGATACAATTCGTTTGCAAGTCTTATACCCTCTACCTCTAATTCCCCACCAGCAGCATAGGCTCCTGTAACTGGCTCAAATATACCAATTTTGATCACTTCAGAATCCGCTGCTTCCCCAGTTCCATCCGTTGGTGTTTCTGCAGGTGCATTGCTACCACAGCCTGTTAATCCCAATGATAAAACTAAAATCAATACTAATAAGATGGATAACCTCTTTTTCAAACAAATTCCCCCTTAATTTTGAAATGCTTCTTTTTAATAACTTTTTATATTATATCTTTAGCCTTAGCTAAAGTATGTAATATCTATTCCTACATTTTATGAGACATTGTACAAATTAATACTAAGAATATAATCCCTGCGTCCTCGATAGAAGTACATTTGTCCACTTGAAAAGAATATAGTCTCTATTATACTTTAATTGTTACGTTTTTGCAAAACATTTTTAAATAAAATGTCACAAATGTATAGTTTTAATAGTTAATATGAATATCAAATTACGATTTTACCCATGAATAATATTCTATTCTTTAATCCAGCTATACTTTTATCCAATTATTACCGATATATATTACAAGAGTAAATTTAATAAATATATGGAGGTGTCGATTTGAAAATTGAAAGAGCTGATCAAAAACTATATGTAGAACCAGTTAAAAGTGTAAAAGGTAGGCATCTAGAAAAAGAAGCTACAAAGAATGGGAGTTTCACTGAGGAAGCTGTAAAGTATGAGCCTTCTCAGAATATTGAGCCTGTTACCTATGAAAAACCTGGACATGTATACGACAAGGAAACAGTGGCAAAGCTGAAAAAGCAAACGGAAGAAGCGTATAATTACCTTAGAGGATTAGTAGAAAAGCTTTTATTAGAACAAGGACATTCTCTAAAAACAATAACTGCAGAAGAATGGGCTGGAGTTAAAATTGACGAAGCAACTAGACTAGAAGCTCAAAAAATGATTGATCCAGGAGGACCATTCAGCGCCGAAGCAGTAAGTGACCGTTTAGTGGATTTTGCAAAAGCAATATCCGGTGGAGATGTTGAAAAACTGGATAAGCTAAGAGGGGCTATAGAGGAAGGTTTTAAGCAAGCAGAAGCTATACTTGGAGAACTACCAGAGATATCGAAAGAAACTTACAAGCTAACTATGGAAAAACTAGATCAGTGGGCTAAGGAAAGCCAAGCTTCATAGCAATAAAAGAGGAACAGGTTCCTGTTCCTCTTTTATTGCCTTATCTATTATCTTCTTAGATGGAATCTACCGCCCCGTGATGATGATATTTTATCTACCTTTGGATTTTCATCATCATATTCTTCACTGGGTTTGTTCTCTACATAAACAATGCCGCCTTCTTCGACAAAACAATCAATACTTTTAAGGGATACTGAAGTTTCTGTAATGATATCCATTACCGTTGCTTTTGGATTCTGCTTTATATGGTTAAGAATTAAGTCAAAGTCCTTTTCGTTCTTTTCAGTACAACCTTTGCAGTAAAGTTTACCATTTTTCTCAAACATTTTACCGCATCTTTTACATACTTGGAAAGCCATACAAACACCTCTTAACTTAGAATACATCTTATTTTACATAATACACTTAAAAAGCATCTTCGTCTACTAATAAATCAGAAGTATCTGATATTAATTGATGTAGCATAGTTTCATCGATACCAAGTACTTCAAGCGCCTCCTGTGACAAATTATAAGTCATTCCGTCCACACCTAGTCCGATACCCATCATCATTACAATAGCATCTGCCACATGAATAATTGATGTAAGCTTAAAGTTAATCGTTGCTTTTTCAGGGCTATGATGGTAAGCAATGGCTTCTACTAAATCATCCGGTAAATTCCACTTCTTAGCAACATGAGCCCCTACTTGTCCGTGATGAAAGCCTAAAACTTGTTCCTCTGCATCTAAAAAAGACATATTTTTATTTTCAACCATGTCCATTATCTGTTTAAAATTCTCCGTTAAATAATAACTCACTACTACCTTTCCAATATCACGAAGCAATCCTGCCACATATGCTTGGTCAATCTTTGAAAAGCGTACTTTTTTAGCTATATGCCTAGCTATAATAGCAGTTGATTGGGACTGCTTCCAAAGCTGGCTTTCTTCTAAGCCATAGCCTTTAACCTCTTTCATTAATAATCCATTAACTGAGGCTGTTAATGCAATACTTCTTATTGCCTGAAACCCTAGCAAAACGGAGGCTTCTGAAATAGTGCTAATTCTTCTAGGATACCCGTAATGAGCTGAATTGGCTAAGCGCAAAATTCTAGCAGTTAAGCTTTGATCCTTCATAATCGTTTTCTCAATATCTTGAATCGTTGAATCTGGATCTTCCGTTATCATCATAATATCATTTACTATCATCGGTAATGCAGGGATATCAATAACTTTTTGCGTAATTTCATCTAGAGTTAGTTTCATTTGAATCTCACTCCTATCAGTGGGATATTTTGCTCCTAACTATACTTTAATTTATTTATACCCTTTTATATATAGTATAATAGTCTAGTTTTAAAATAAAATAAAAGATCCTAAAAGGATCTTTATATTCTCATTAGACTAAAGCACTTCTTTTTTCTCGTATTCTTTAAGCATTTTAAATACCACAGGGCTTAATGCAATAAGACCCACTAAGTTTGGAAGAGCCATCAAACCATTAAAGATATCAGATAATCCCCAAACAATTTCTAGTGGTATAACAGCTCCTATAAACACTAGAACAATCCACACCCAAGTATAAGCTTTAACAATTTTAACACCTGCAATATACTCTGCACATTTTACTCCATAATAATACCAGCCTATAATAGTAGAAAATGCAAAGAATACTAATCCTAAAGAAACAATATATCCACCAATTCCAGGTAATAAAGAATCAAAGGCCACAGTCGTCAATGCAGCACCCTGTAGATTTCCTTCAATCATCATAACACCTGCTTCACTCATTGATATTACGGGTGAGATTAATAGAACGAAGGCTGTCATTGAACATACCACTAAAGTAGCAATAAATGTACTTAAAGAAGCTATTATTCCTTCTCCAACAGGATCTTCATTTTTAGAAGCAGCATGAGCAATAGGTGCACTTCCTAAACCAGCTTCGTTAGAGAAAACACCACGAGCAATTCCCATACGAAGAACAGTTCCTATCATACCTCCGGCAACAGCTTTACCTGTAAAAGCATTTGAAAAAATCAAGTTAAATACATATGGAATCAATTCATAATTTAAAGCAAGTGCAATAACAGAACCAGTAATATACATAAGTGCCATAGCTGGTACCATTTTTTCAGTTACTTTTCCAATGTTTTGAACTCCTCCTAAAATAACACAACCAGTCAAAATAGCCATAATAATACCAGAAACATATGTATTAATTCCAAATGTTACATTTAAGGATTGAGAAACTGAATTTGCTTGAGCCATGTTTCCAGTCCCAAGGGATGCAAATAAACCAAATAAAGCAAATATCGCTCCTAACCAGGCCATATTCAACCCATACCGTTCCTTCATCCCATTTTTAATGTAATACATAGGTCCACCAGATTTTTCACCATTTTCATTAGTAACACGATATTTAACTGCTAATAAAGCCTCAGCGAAACGAGTAGCTCCACCTATAGCACCACTCACCCACATCCAAAAAACTGATCCAGGTCCACCCAACATGATAGCAGAAGATACGCCTACAATATTTCCAGTTCCGATTGTTGCTGCCAATGATGTCATAAGTGCTTGAAATGAACTGATATCGCCTTCTTGATCATCATTCTTATGAAAAAGTGACTTTACCGCTGTACTAATCTTACGAAACTGAACAAATCTTGTTCCTATACTTAAATAAAGTCCTGTTCCTACTAATAAAATAATTGTTAGAGGCCCCCAAGCTAATTCAGCACCTTTATCAACCAAACTTTGAAATGTCTCCATATTTTATCCTCCCTATGCTTTATTAGCTCTAGAATAAATTGTTGGTTTCAATAAACTTCACCAAGTATCAATAACGTGCAAAAAATTATGATTTGCTTTTATTTTCACAATATATGATTAATCCGACAATGAATTTTTTGATATTTACTGTCGCATCCTTATGTGATTTTTCCCGAATAAAATCCATCCTTTTTCTAACCTGCTCGAAATTAAACAAACTATTAGAAAACTCAACAAAGGTTTCATTCATATAATCTTCAATTCCTAAATTAGCTAAATTAGACATAGCCAAAGAAGCGGTTCGTCTCATTCTCTGCTCCATTGATTTAGGTTTTGATGAAAAATTTTCACATAATTCTCGTAATGTAATATTCGATAAATCAATTTTATTTTCTAAGCAGTATTGGCAGATTTGTATTATATCCTGACTACCTTTTTCGCCCATAATCCCCAGTTGAATCAAAACATTTTGCAATACTTTTAAGTAATCTTTTTCTTTATTTTTATCTTTATCATGATCTTCTTCTAATCGATTCATATTTGGCTTTTGCTCAATAATTGCCTGAATCCTACTTATGGTTCTAGAAATTTCAATGCGTTCTTTAACTTTAAGAATAATACTTTCTACTTCTAGTGCATTTACAGGTTTATTAATATAATACTCAACACCATAAGCGTATGCCTTTCCTACCATTTCCTTTGCAGAAACTTGAGAAATCATTATAAATTCCATTTTAGGATAAATTGACTTTAATTCTCTAACGATTGATAAACCATCTTTATCCGTCATTAATAAATCAATTAAAACTAGATCTGGTTGTTTTTGACGAATTTCTTCCATACCTTGCTTTGCAAGTGTGGATGTTCCTATTATTGTTCCCAAATTGCGATCATTAATGATTTTTTTTAATATATGGATTATATGAATATCGTCATCTAACAAAAATATTTTCATTTTTTCCTCCTTCTAATTGATAAATAGGAATGTATACTTCAAAGCATGTCCCAATACCTTCTTTAGAATCTACAATAATTTTACCTTTTAATTGATCTATAACAATATTGTTTACTAAACTTAATCCTAACCCTCGATTAATTTCGCCTGTTTTATAATCAATTTTCGATGAAAATCCAGAGTTAAAAATATGAGGTTTATCTTCCTCTGAAATCCCACAACCATTATCTTCAATCTTAAAATAATGGTATTCCTCTATTCTCTTATGTGTAAACTTAATTTCACCATGTTTTGGAATAGCTTCAATAGCATTCGTTATCAAGTTTCTAAATATAGACATTAAATAGTAATGGTGCTCAGTATAAAAATTCTCTTGATATATGAATTGTAAATTGATCTCCTTATTTATCCCCTCAATTTGAATATCCATACTTTCTTTAATTATTTGGATAAGCTCATAAAAGTTCATCCCCGAATCTACCATTCGATGATTCAAAATAGTTTCAATACCACGCACAACCACATAGTATTCTTTTTTTATTTCATGAATATTTCTAGCAATGTCTAGGGCTTGATTTTCCCAAGTATCTTGATCTTCTTTCTCTGAAATTTTGGTAAAGAGTTGATACGCATTCGTCATTACATTCTCAATATGAATCATATTTTTTTCCATCCAGTATATTTCTGTTTTAAGACTAGAAGTAAACCAAAGCAATTTTTTATAGCGTTCTTCATGCTCTTGTCGAATTAAAAACATCCTATAGCGCTTTTGGGCCAAAATAATAAGAATCGCAATAGTGGCCCTTATTAAAGCAGCTATCATTATCCCTCGAAATACAAATAAATTTGTTGTGAAAAATTCACTTCCAATTCTTAAGTATACCTCTAACATATTTCCTAAAGAATCAGAAATGAAAAAAAGGAATAATAATTCTTTTATAGTTTTTTCTTTTTTTATTTTATTTGATATATAAAATATTAAGCCATACAATAAGTAGAAGGTTACTTCAGGATAAATATCTATTATTTCTCGACCTTCAATTAAGCGAATAATAAAACAAGAAATACTAGAAGCAACACCGAAATATATCGGATTTATTTCATCATGCAGATATAAAAAAACAGAGAAAATAACTGCTGCAAAAGAAAAATTAAAATCTGTAATATAAAAATTAATATAGAACTCAGAAGCTACTCCAATAAGTAATGCAACTGAAACTACTTTTTTTGTCTGATTCAAAATATCACCTCTATGTTGATTTAAAGTATGCAGAGATTGCATGCGAGACTCAGGAGCACTTGTGCCCGCTGGCGCAGCGCAGACTTGGCGTTCAAGTGGAGTTAAAACTCCATCTGAACTGAGTCTTTGTTTATGTCGCACTCA
>JAEWHU010000014.1 GCA_023387635.1 Bacillota bacterium | reverse complement strand
ATCAAATGTAGTGGTTATAGAATAGGTGGACATAAACATATTACATTAACAGAAGCTCTTATGAAATCTTGTAATGATTTCTTAATGAATATTGCTTCTAGAGAAGGTAATAAGTTATTTTCTAGATATCAAACTTTCTTTGGATTTGGTACAAAAGCAGGTATTGATTTGCCTGGTGAATCAGCGGGAATATTAGTAGATGAAGATAAAATGAGGGCAGATGACTTAGCTATAAGTAGTTTTGGACAAACCTTTACAACAACAATGATTGAAATGGCAGCTGCCTATTCCTCACTAGTTAACGGTGGATATTATTATGAACCCCATATGGTTAAGCAAATCGTAAATGATAAGGGAGCAACTGTTAAAAACATTGATAAAGTATTGGTTAAAGAAACAGTTACAAAAGCAACCTCAGATTTTATTAATGAAGCTATGTATCAAACAGTAGAGGCTGGTACTGCAAAGGGAGCGCAAGTACCTGGATACAAAGTTGGAGGTAAAACTGGTACTGCAGAAAAATTACCAAGAAGTGCTAAAAAGTATTTAGTTTCTTTTATTGGGGCAGTTCCAGCGGACAATCCTGAAGTAGTTATTTATGTTGTAATTGATGAAGCGCAAAATGTTGTAAAACAAGATGATAGTTCTTTAGCTACAAAACTTGCAAGTAAAATATTAGCAGATATCCTTCCATTCCTTGAAATATATCCAACAGAAGAGATTGATGGAGGTGATACTAGCGAAGTTACTAAGGCTCCAACCTTACCAAGTAATAACGAAGATTCTAGGAAAAATGAATCGGACAGCAGTAATGATTCAGGGAATAATAATACTTCAGGAGAAGAAGGTAATAATTCTTCCAATGAAGATACTAATAATGAGGCCAATATGGATAATGAAAACCATAATAATGAAGATGAAATCTTTGATGTTCTTCCTTCGGAAGATGAATTAGAATCAGATAATACACAAACTGGTACATAATGTACCTGATAGCTTAATACTAGGAAGTAACCCCCGAAATATTTATTTTCAAAAAGAATGTTTTTAGTATAAGATTATTCATAACCTTATACTTGTTGTAATAAAATAAACCAATAAGATATATGAGGTTTATCTATGGCTAGAAATAAAACCTATCATCGGCGAAATGTATTCATTATTATAATCGTCATTTTATCAATAGCATTAGGCTTAATGGCACGCCTTTCTTATTTGATGATTATAAAATCTGAAGATTATGCAAATAGAGCAAGAATGCTTCATGAAAGAGAACGAGCAATTAAAGCTGAGAGGGGTATCATATATGATAGAACAGGTATTGCTATTGCAATTAACAAGCCTGTTTGTACCATATCGGTTATTCACAGTCAGATTAAGGAACCCGAAAAGGTAATTGAAGTATTATCAAGAGAACTTTCTATAGGGGAACAAACAGTAAGAAGAAGAGTAGAAAAACGTTCGTCCATAGAAAGAGTAAAATCAAACGTAGACAAAGAAATTGCTGATAAAATTAGAGAATACAAATTAGATGGAGTTATGGTAGATGAGGATTATAAAAGATATTATCCTTATGAAAATTTAGCTTCAAAAGTAATTGGTTTTACTGGTAGTGATAACCAAGGTATTATTGGTTTAGAAGTGGCATATGAAACTTTCCTAAAAGGCGATAATGGAACAATTCTAACACTAACAACAGCATATGGTGTTGAAATTGAAAATGCTGCTGAAGATAGAATAGAGCCTAGAGCAGGTAATAACTTACACATTAGTTTGGATGTAAATATTCAGAAATTTGCAGAACAGGCTGCGTTAAAGGTGCTAGAAGCAAAGAGTGCTAATAATGTTAAATTAATAGTTATGAATCCTCAAAATGGTGAGCTATATGCCATGGTAAATGTACCTGAATTTAATTTAAATGATCCTTATACATTAACAGAGAGCGTATTACAAGGTGTTGAGAGTAAGGATTTAACGAGTGAACAAAAGAATAATTTATTAAATAATATGTGGCGTAATGCTAGTATAAGTGACACATATGAACCAGGTTCAACTTTTAAGATTGTTACTGCAACAGCAGCCATTGAAGAAAAGTTAGTGTCTTTAAACGAAGGATTTTATTGTCCTGGACATAAGATTGTTGAGGATAGAAGAATACGTTGTCATAAAGCAGGCGGGCATGGTAGCCAAACATTTGTAGAAGGTATTAAAAATTCTTGTAACCCAGTATTTATGGAACTTGGAGCAAGGCTAGGTATTGATAAGATGTATCAATATTTTAAACAGTTAGGTTTATTTCAAAAAACTGGTATTGACTTACCTGGGGAAGCAAGATCAATTATGCATAAAGCAGAAAATGTTGGGGCTGTAGAACTTGCCACCATATCCTTTGGTCAATCTTTTCAAATTACACCACTTCAACTACTAGTAGCTACAAGTGCAGTAATAAATGGTGGTAATATTGTTACACCACATTTTGGAGTAAAGGTTGAAAATTCAGAAGGGAAGATTGTAAAAACACTTGAGTATGCAAAAGGCACTGGAGTAATTTCAGAAGAAACATCGAATACTATGAAAATGTTACTTGAAGCAGTAGTTTCTGATGGAACTGGTAAAAGAGCCTATCTTCCAGGATTTCAAATCGGAGGGAAAACTGCAACTTCAGAAAAGTTACCAAGAAGCAGTAATAAATACATATCTTCCTTCATAGGATTTGCACCAGCGAATGATCCAAAAGTAATTGCTATTGTTCTAATTGATGAGCCAGTTGGTATCTATTATGGTGGTACCATTGCTGCTCCTGTAATATCAGAATTGTTTGATAATATTTTACCTTATCTTGGTGTTGAACCTATGTATACACAGGCAGAAATTGAAAAGAATAATATTGGAAACATTGAAATGCCTAATCTGATTGGACTTGATAAAAAGGAAGTAAAAACTGCTATAAAAGCTTATGATTTTGGTGAAGTTTATTATCTGGGTGAAGGCGAAAAGGTTGTAGAACAATTTCCACTTGCTGGAGAAATGATTGACAAAAATAGTGACTTGATTCTGTATCTAGAATAGTCTATACTAAATTCGCATGTTATATGTACAAAAGAAATAACAAGAGAACTCACTTGGGAGGAAAGAAGAATGAAATTTATAACATTAATGCCCGTATTAATAGCATTTATTTTATCTGTAATACTATGTCCAATATTAATACCATTTTTAAAGAGGTTAAAATTTGGTCAATTTGTACGAGATGATGGACCAGAGAGTCATTTAAAGAAGTCAGGAACACCAACAATGGGTGGGATTATTTTTTTAATAAGTGTGGTTTTGACTTCACTATTTTATATAGGTAAATATCCAGACATGATACCTGTTCTATTTGTGACTTTAGGATTTGGTTTAATAGGATTTTTAGATGACTATATTAAAATAGTATTAAAACGTTCTATGGGACTTAGAGCTTGGCAAAAGTTAGTTGGTCAAATTTTAGTAACCGCTATTTTTGGATATTATTTAGTAAATTATACGGATGTAGGAACAACAATTTTAATTCCGTTTACAGGAGGATTTAACGGAGGGTATTATTTAGATACTTCTTATCTCTTTATTCCGTTATTATTTTTAGTTGTACTTGGAACCGTAAATGGCGCAAATTTCACCGATGGATTAGATGGTCTTGCAAGTAGTGTAACTCTATTAATTGCTACCTTCTTCTCTGTAGTAGCGATTGGAACTGGAAGTGGTATATCTCCAATTACTTGCGCGGTTGCAGGAAGTTTATTAGGATTTTTAGTATACAATGTATATCCAGCTAGAGTTTTTATGGGTGACACTGGTTCTTTAGCTCTTGGTGGTTTTGTAGCAGCTTCGGCTTATATGCTGCGTATGCCTTTATTTATTTTAATTGTTGGATTAATCTATTTAATAGAAGTACTATCCGTTATTATTCAAGTTGGATACTTTAAATTATCTGGTGGAAAACGGATCTTTAAAATGGCTCCAATACATCATCATTTTGAATTATGTGGTTGGCCAGAAACTAAAGTAGTAGCTATGTTCTCGATTATAACTGCAGTACTTTGCTTAGTGGCATTAATGGGATTATAGCCTGGAGGAATGAAGATGAATATGATGGATAAAAAGATTTTAATCTTTGGAACAGGAATTAGTGGGATTTCAGCAGCAAAACTATTACAAACTACTACAAATAATATAATTTTATTTGAAGGGAAAGATACGTTAGATATATTAAAACTAAAAGAAAAACTTGGGGATGAATTCCAAGGAAGTATTTTATTTGGTGATTTAACGGATGAGTTAATTGATTCATTAGATTTAGTAGTTTTAAGTCCTGGTGTACCTACAGATTTAGAACTTGTCAATAAAATGAGAGATAGAAATATTCCTATTATAGGCGAAATTGAATTAGCATATCATTTTGCGAAAGGAAAAATAGCCTGTATTACTGGTACTAATGGCAAGACTACAACTACCACTTTAGTTGGTGAAATTATGAAAACGTATTATGATAGTGTATTTGTAGTTGGCAATATAGGTTTACCTTATACAAGTACAGCAATGGAAACTACAAGTGAATCTGTTACAGTTGCGGAACTAAGTAGTTTTCAATTAGAAACAATACGTGATTTTAACCCAGATGTTAGTGCTATTTTAAACATTACTCCTGATCATTTAAATCGTCATCATACCATGGAAAACTACATAAATGCAAAAGCTAATATCACCTTAAATCAAGGTGAAAATGAGGTTTGTGTTTTAAATTATGAGGATGAAGTATTACGTAGTATTGGTGATAAATTAAAAACAAAAGTATTTTATTTTAGTAGTAAACGTTCTTTAGAGAATGGAATATATCTAGAGAAGGAAAATATTATATATAGTAAAAATAATGAACAAACATTTATTTGCAATATAAATGAATTAAATATATTTGGAAGGCATAGCTATGAAAATGTTATGGCTGCAGTAGCAATAGCACTTTCGCTTAATGTTCCACTTGGTAATATACAAACTGCTATTAGAAAATTTGTAGCTGTAGAACATCGGATTGAGTATGTGACAACTAAAAATGGTGTTAAGTATTATAATGATTCCAAAGGAACCAATCCAGACGCTTCTATGAAAGCTATTGAATCAATGCAAACGCCTACTTTATTAATTGCGGGTGGATATGACAAAGATTCGGAATATGATGAGTGGGTAGGAACTTTTTCTGGTAAAGTTAAATGTTTAGTTTTACTTGGCCAAACAAAAGATAAAATTAGAGAAACTGCCTTAAAACATGGATTTACCAATATAATTATGGCTAATAGTCTAGAAGAAGCTGTAATGATTTGTGCTAAAAATGCTTCTAGTGGTGATTCTGTCTTATTATCTCCTGCATGCGCAAGTTGGGGCATGTTTAAGGATTATGAAGAAAGAGGCTGTTTATTTAAACAATATGTTAATGAATTATAATAATTCAGAATGCTCGAGAAATTTTAATTTCGAGTTATACAGCGCCAAAACTTTGTGATTTTTACATGTTTTGTGTGCATCGGTTCGTTAGAACCGCAGTGACTGAATAGTCACTATGAGTTATAATTGTAAGTAGGATTAGTTATGAATGCTATCCAGATTGGAGCCTTAATGAAGCGTAATGAAAGAGAACAGGGAAGAACAAAAAAATTCAATAGCTATTATGATTACACCTTATTATTTGTAACCTTGTTTTTAGTATGCTTTGGTTTGGTTATGATATATAGTACTAGTTATTATAATGCTAGTAGAAGATATGGGGATCCCACATTTTTTCTTCAAAAGCAAGGCGTTTCTGCAATAATTGGTGTTGTAGCTATGATAATAGTTTCAAAAATTGATTATCATATCTATATTAAAAAATTACCTATTATTAAAGTAAAACCGGTTACCTTGTTATTTATACTTTGTATACTATTGCAAACATATGTACTTATTTTCGGGAAAGAAATAAATGGTGCAAAACGTTGGATTGATCTTGGTCCCCTTGGAAGTTTTCAACCTTCGGAATTATCAAAAATTGCAGTTATTTTAATGACTGCTTACATAGTAAATCTTGCCCCTAGGAGACTGGATAAATTTTTTGGATTTATACGTGTTGTACTGTTTGTTGCACCATTGATTGTATTGGTATTAATACCTAACTTTAGTACGGCATTAGTAATGGGCTGTATCATGATAGCTATAGCATTTGTTGCTAGTAGGAAAAAATTATATTTTATTGTATCAGGTATTGCGGCAGTTGCCATAGGTGCAGCATTTGTATTTGGGGTTAGTTATAGAGGTGAAAGAGTTGAGGTATGGCTAAATGTTGAGACCCATGAGAAAGGATACCAAATTCTTCAAGGTTTATATGCAATATCTTCTGGCGGCTTATTTGGTAGAGGTCTAGGAGAAAGTATGCAAAAGCTAGGTTTTATACCTGAATCACATAATGATATGATTTTTTCGATTATTTGTGAGGAATTAGGTCTAGTTGGTGCAATTTCAGTTATTATAGTTTTTGTTCTTTTAATTTGGAGATTATTTATAATTGCTGTTAATTCTCCTGATTTATATGGTGGGTTAATTGCAACAGGTGTGTTAGTGCATATTGCAATTCAAGTTTTATTAAACATTGCAGTAGTAACTAATACCATACCTTCTACTGGTATACCACTTCCGTTTATAAGTTATGGTGGTACTTCCTTGGCTGTATTATTAGTAGAGATGGGGATTGTCTTAAGTGTATCCAATCAAATTAAGTATGAAAGATAGGTAGCTACTTTAACCATTAAGCGTTGGCACAAAAACTTTAGAATAGTCATATAGTAGTATTATATTCTAGTTAGTTTGAGGTGCACCATGGCATTTATTGAGATTGTTGGAGAAAAACAGCTTAATGGTGAAGTTAACATACAAGGTTCTAAAAATGCAGTATTACCAATATTAGCAGCGACTGTACTAGTAAATGGAATATCTAAAATAAACCGATGCCCTAAAATATTAGACGTATTTCATATGATTAAGATCCTTGAAGCCATTGGATGTATTGTTAAATGGGAAGAATCTTCTGTTATCGTTGATACAAGAAATATAACTACATCCAATGTTCCTGAGGAGTTAGTTCGTAAAATGCGATCTTCTATTATATTAATGGGAGCTATGCTTGGAAGATGTGGTGAAGTGTCCATTACCTATCCAGGGGGTTGTACCATTGGTAAAAGACCGATAGATTATCATTTGGACGCGTTTCAGAAAATGAATGTGTATCTGGAAGAAGAGGACGGGCTAATTTATTGTTCTACCAGAAGTATTAAGGGCGCTGATATCGTATTAAAATTCCCAAGTGTTGGAGCAACGGAAAACATTGTTCTTGCTGCAGTATTGGGAAAAGGTGCGACAAATATTTTTGGAGCTGCAAAAGAACCAGAAATTATTGAATTATGTAAGTATCTGAATATAGCTGGTGCTAAAATATTTGGTGCTGGTAGTGATCATATACGAATTGAGGGGGTTGATAGATTATATGATGTGGAATTTACTACTGCCTCCGATAGGATTGTTGCAGGCACTTATTTAGCAGCGGTAGCGGGTGCAGGGGGAGAGGCAGTATTAAAGGGAATTGATAATAATACTTTGTCTAGTGTTATTGATGTATTAGAAAAAACAGGTTCAACTATAATTAAAACAAAGTCAGAAATTATTATTTCTTCTTCAGGAAATATTAAGCCGATTCCTTTTATAAAAACTATGCCATATCCTGATTTTCCTACGGATATGCAATCTCAAATGATTTCTGTGCTTATGAAAGGTACAGGGATAAGTAGAATTGAAGAAGACATTTTCGAAGGAAGATATCAAAATGTCAACGAGCAGATAAAATTTGGTGCGAATATTATAATTGATGATAGAATCGCTGTTATTAAAGGAGTGACCAAGTTAAAAGGATGCGAAGTTTATGCTAGTGAGTTAAGAGGCGGTGCAGCATTAGTAATAGCCGGTCTTATGGCAGAAGGTAAAACTAAAATATATAATACCAATTTTATAGAAAGAGGTTATGAAAATATTGTTAGAGACCTAAAAGAACTAGGAGCTAATATTTCATACAGTTCATAACTTGAATTGGTTTATATTCTATTGATGTACAGTAGTGATTAGAAGGGGATAACTAATATGAGCAGAACGAGAAAAAATGAATGGTCCTATATGTTTTTTAAATTTATTATAAAGTTTCTTGTTGTAATATTCATTATTCTTATTCCGCTTGGAGTTTTCTTTATGACTTGTAGGTTAGAAAACATTATAGTCGAAGGAAATAATCATTATTCGAAAGATGAAATCATAGAAAAGGTGATTAATAAATCGACAGTAAGGAATACATTGTTACTTTATGGTAAATATAAATATGGTGAAGTGGATAGTATTCCTTTTGTCGAAGATGTTAGCATTGAGATTATTAATAAAAATACAGTTAAAATACATGTTTATGAAAAGGTGATTGTTGGATGTATTGAGCACATGGGTGGATACATGTATTTTGACAGTGACGGTTATATAGTGGAAAGTTCTAATGAAAAGGTGGACAAGGTACCCTTTATAACAGGTTTACAATTTAGTAAAATAGTCTTATATGATAAACTAGAAATACCTAAGAATGATTTGTTTTTAGTGATATTAAATATTACAAGATTAATATATAAATATGATCTAGATGTGAATACAATTCGATTTAATAAAGAGAATGAAGTAACTCTAGATTGTGGTAATATCAAGGTTTTGCTAGGAAAAAGAGATACTTATGATGAGCAAATTGCAGAATTAAAAAGCTTAATTCCAAATGCAGAAAATAAGAAATTAATAATTGATTTGAGAACTTTTAAAGAAGGTCAAGATAAGGTGATAGCTAAGCCTTATGACTAAAAAAATAAATTTAGGGTTGATTATTTGTGAAAGAAAAGATATTATATACTATAGGGTTACATGAATAAATTTAAATGTAATGAGATGTCTTTTATGTGTTTATTACGAATGAAAGATTATTAATATCTTTAACTCTATTTCGGACATAATAGGTTACAGCAAAAAATATATAAATATAATGGAAATGTATGAGAAGGAGGAAGTACCTTGCTTGAGATAAGAACAAATGAAGCTGATTCAGCTGCAAAAATACTTGTTATTGGAGTAGGAGGTGCAGGGAATAATGCTGTTAATAGAATGATTGAAGAGAATATCCTAGGTGTAGATTTTGTATGTGTTAATACTGATAAGCAACACTTAAAGAATTGTAAAGCACCACAGTGTGTTCAAATTGGTGAGAAGTTAACTAAAGGATTAGGAGCTGGTGCACAACCAGAAATTGGAGCGAAGGCTGCTGAAGAGAGTAGGGAAGAGTTAACTGAAATTATCAAAGGCTCAGACATGGTATTCGTTACTTGTGGAATGGGTGGTGGAACTGGAACAGGTGCCGCACCTGTTGTAGCACAAATCTCTAAAGAGTTAGGAATTCTTACAGTAGGAATTGTTACAAAACCATTTAAATTTGAAGGTAATGCACGTATGAACAATGCTCTCTCAGGCATTGAGTTTTTAAAACAACAAGTAGATACATTAATTGTAATTCCAAATGATAAATTACTTGAAATTGTAGACAGAAGAACTACTATGCCAGATGCTCTAAGAAAAGCAGATGAAGTATTGCAACAAGGTGTACAAGGTATTACTGATTTAATTAATGTACCAGGACTTATTAATCTGGATTTTGCTGACGTTCAAACTGTAATGAGAGATAAGGGTGTTGCCCATATTGGTATTGGTGTTGGTAGAGGGGATGATAAATGTGTTGGTGCAGTAAATCAAGCAATTACTAGTCCACTATTAGAAACTACAATTAAAGGTGCTTCCCATGTTATCATAAACATTTCTGGTGATATTAGTTTAATTGAAGCTAATGAAGCTGCAAGTATGGTGCAAGAATTAGCAGGAGAAAAAGCGAACATAATTTTTGGTGCAATGTATGATGATACAACCACAGATCAAGCAGTAATAACAGTAATAGCAACTGGCTTAAATAAAATTGGTGAATTTCAAGAAGAGTCACAAGGTCCAGGTTACATAAAGCCATCGGGAACGGTTAAAGAACAAAGACCACAGGCTAGAAATTCAAATAGCAGTTCGCCTTTTGGTAACTCACAATCTCAAAGCACTGCTACTTATGGTAGTCAAAGCAATAGTTATTCTAACTTAAATAAAAATACGAATAACAACCTTAATTCTATCAATAGACCGACGAGTAATACTAATAATTATTCTACTCAAAATAACAGTAGTGTTAGTAGCAATCAGGAAGCAAATTCTATTAAAATACCTGAATTTTTACAAAAAAATCGTAATAAATAAATATAACTATAAAATAAAGGCTCTATGTCTTGTTATGGGGTGGGATTCTTAGAATCTTGCTCCATTACTGATATAGGGCCTTTTTATGAACTAGTATTTTACTAAATGTATAGTGCTTTCTTAAATGAGTCTTTTATTAGCTAATGCAATAATTGACATTTTTTTTAATGAATGGTAATATATGTTTACTAGTATGTGACTACAAAAATATATAAGCACCGTAGAAATTGGCATATTAGCTAATTTTTACGGTTTTCTTTTTTTATTTAATGATTCATAAAATACCAACTAATATAGCAAAGAATGTCCGATGTAAAAATATTTACTTGTAATCGCACTTATTATGTAAATTTAAGTAAACAAAAAAGACGAAACATTACCCAGAATTTGACATAATTTATAAATTAAAAAAGATATAATAGGGAAGTAAATTAATAGAAATGAGGGGGTGTAATTGTATCTAGAAGTTTATGTAGACGTAATATTTGTTATAAATTTTATTTTGGATTTTGTGCTTCTATTCATGGTGAAAGAAGTAATGAAATTAAAGACAACCAAATTAAAAATGATAGGTTCAGCTGCTTTTGGTGGAATTAGTGCGTGTATTTTAACAGTATTGCCGAATCTAAATATTATACTACAATTTATTATAAGCTACATAGTAATAACTACTTTTATGATTAGAATCGCTTTTGGCAAAATAAATAGAAGAACAAGTGTAAAGGCATGTATCATTTTGTATATATCAACTTTTTTCCTTGGTGGAATACTAAATTCATTATATTATAATTCCAGACTTGGGTATTATTTTGTTCAATTAATAGAAGGTAGATTAATTCATGAAGAAAGTTTTCTATATTTAATTTTAAGTTGCTTAACACTTATAATTGCTATCATAATATTTTTATTTATGTTAAATCATTTAAGAACTGGCGAATTAAAGTTGTATAATACAGAACTTGTATTTAATAGTAAAAAAATCAAGCTGATTGGTCTACTAGATTCAGGTAATAGTTTATGCGATCCTATTAGTAAGAAGCCGGTTTTAGTAGTGGATGTAGAGACGCTACAAATGTTATTATCAAATGATGAAATGAGTGTTCTTAATATGATACTTGGTACAACAGGGGATAACAAGAATAAAGGCATGACTAACACTCATTTTGGAACTACATATGATAATACAGCAGAAAAGTTAAAAATTAGGATGATACCCTATCATTCAATTGGTAAAAGTGGCATGATGCCAGCAATTGTTATAGATCAGGTTGTTATATGGGACGGGGAAGAGCAGATAAGTAATAATCATGTTCTTATAGCTGTAAGCGGAACTAGAATATCAAAACAAAATGAATATCAAATCATTTTACATAGGGAAATTATGTAGTTAATGGTATATTCCAGCGTGCTTCTGTATGCAATAGGGAATGTTAAGAGGGAGGATGAATAAATAATGCTGTTAAAGATAACGATACCAAACAAAATTCAATTCAGGGTGATACCGGATTTTAAAAGTATATTGTTTAATGGTCATGGCGATATACATTATATAGGTGGAGCAGAAGTTCTCCCGGCACCCTTAGATTCAATTAGAGAAGCGGAAGAAATCGCTAAACTTGGGACAGAGTTTGATGGGGAAGCAAAATCTATTTTAGTGGAACATAATTTAAGGTTAGTTGTATACATAGCAAAGAAGTTTGATAATACAGGTGTTGGTGTTGAGGACCTTATTTCCATTGGAACAATAGGTTTAATAAAAGCCATCAATACTTACAATCCTGATAAAAATATAAAGCTTGCAACTTATGCATCACGTTGTATTGAAAATGAAATTCTTATGTTTCTCAGAAAATCGTCTCAATATAGAAATGAGATTTCAATAGATGAACCTCTAAATATTGATTGGGATGGTAATGAACTATTGTTATCCGATATTCTTGGGACGGAGGAAGATATTGTCAACAGAAGAATAGAGAACGAAGTGGAAAAGGATTTACTTTTAGGTGCAATAAACTGTCTTAATCCGAGAGAAAAACAAATAATGGAGATGCGCTTTGGACTTATAACAGGAAAGGAACTTACGCA
>JAEWHU010000244.1 GCA_023387635.1 Bacillota bacterium | reverse complement strand
GCATCAGGAAATCCATAATCAGATAATATTGTGCTATATTCAGATACATCAGTACTATTCATATAATCAATGGCTTTATTATATCCTCTATAAAAAGCAGCAATATCACCTGGTCTATCATTAATTAGCTCATCCATAAATTGTATGGTACCACCTTTAATACCTGCATCTTTTGAGCTACCAAGAAGATGGGCACCTTGCTCTACTAACATTCCCGCTTGTGGCTCTGTAAATACCACACCATCAATCTGGTTCGATAATAAAGCTTCTGCTCTTCCAGAAAAAGAAGGGATTTCAACAATTTCATAGGTGAAATTATCCATAGATACAAATTTATCCATAATATATTCTAGTATGAAGTTAGGTACTAAGGAAATATTTTTATCACTTAGCCCTTCCATCGTAGTAATGCCTGAAGCAGGAGAGGATAGAATTTTAAAATCTTCGCTGATATCAGAAGTAATCTTCATATTTATTCCATTTTGTTTGAAGGCTGCCTCAGTCATAACATCCCCAATGGTAGCATGTAATTCTTTTGATTGTACTGCTACGTTACGATCATTTGGAGAAGAAAAAGATTTAATATTAACAACTACACCTTCTTCTTCAAAATAACCTTTTTCTTTGGCAATAATAATTGGAATGGCTGATTCTGCTGGAAGAATTCCAATATTTACAGTTTCTCCTGATGGTTTTAATTTATCTGTTTCATTAAGTACATTATCTGTATCTTTCTTATTACATGCTACCAATAATAATGTACTAGCAATTAGAAGTGTTTTTATAATTATTTTTTTCATTATTGTTCCTCTCGTGTCTTTTGGCTAAACCAAATAGATTCTATGTATTATTAATAATAACTAATTCTGTAACACTTTCTCAAATGTTTCCATGGTCATAAAATAAGGAATTGCATTTCTATGTAAAAGTAGGGGATTGGTATGTTTATCATTGATACCATTTACACTAGTAAATGCTAACTTAAATCCCTTTTTCTTTAATAAATCAACATTTCTATCTTCATATATACCAAATGGATAAGCAAAAACATCTTTAGCTGTAATATATGATTTACTATTACATAAGTCAAGATCGTAAGAAAATGCTTCATCACTAGATAGAGTAAGACTACTTGTTGTTAGGTTAACTCTTTGGTGAAAAGAAGCTGTATGATTTGCATATTCAAATACATCAGACATAGTAGACAACTCACTTTCAGCTAAGCAAACTGATTTATTTGGATTAAAATCTTTTGGATTTTCATGTAACCAATTAGTTACTACAAATGCAACTCCATGAAAATTATATTTCTTTAAGATAGGGTAAGCGAAGATTTTAATGGATTGATAGCAATCATCAAAAGTTAATAATACAGAATTCTTAGGTAATTCCTTATTATTATAATAATAATCTTTTACTTCATCTAAAGTTAAAGTGTGATAATTATTATGGTACAAATAGGCCATTTGCTCTTTGAAACTTTCTTTTGTAATAAACAATGGTGCTGGTAAAACGTCGTTGTATTCTTGTTTCACGTCTATATTGGAGGGGTGATGTTCATTAAAAGAAGCCCCTTCCCTGATTTCATGATACATTAATGTAGAAAATGACATGTTAAGTCTCCTTCGAACTTGCATAATTTCTGAACAAAGAAGATTATACCATATTAGAATACCATGTCAATGTTAAGAAAATCACAAACTATATTATTCACATATTCAAATTAACCTAATTCTTATATACCTAATTAATATAATTTGCAAATATTGTAGAATTAACAAGAATAATGTTAGAATATACCAGACATTTTGTCGAAAAATGAGAATAAGGTAGAAAAATATAATTATTAAAGAATATATAAAGATATATCAAATTATATGGGATTATAGACAATTTAATAGATTATAGTTTATGTGTATAATATTTTTGCAATTATCGACAAGTAGCGTGATTTAATAATGCAGGAGATGGAAGTTAGAATGAAATTATACCAAAATATTGTGAATGGAATAGAAAAGGTAGGAGTAGTAGGTCTTGGTTATGTTGGATTACCACTTGCAGTTGCTTTTTCAAAGAAAGTTAAAACAATAGGTTATGATATAAATGAGAAAAAAATTAATGACTATATAAGAGGTATTGATCCAACAAAAGAAGTTGGAGATGAAATAAAGAATGTTAAAGTAGAATTTACCAATGATGAGAAAAAGTTAAGAGAAGCTAAATTTATTATTGTAGCAGTACCTACACCAATTAATGCAGACAAGACTCCTGATTTAAGTCCAGTAACAAATGCATGTGAAATAATCGGTAGAAATCTCTCAAAAGATAGTATTGTAGTATTCGAATCCACTGTTTATCCAGGGGTTACTGAGGATATCTGTGTTCCAATATTAGAAGAAGAATCAGGGTTGGTTTGTGGTGAAGACTTTAAGGTCGGCTATTCTCCTGAAAGAATTAATCCAGGTGATAAAGTTCATACCCTTAGTAATATAGTAAAGATTGTTTCAGGTATGGATTATGAAACTAGAGAAGAAATTGCAAAGATTTACGAGCTAGTTATTGATGCTGGTGTATATAGAGCAGAAAGTATTAAAGTTGCAGAGGCAGCAAAATTAGTAGAGAACGCTCAAAGGGATATTAATATAGCTTTTATGAACGAATTAGCTATGGTTTTTGAAAAGATGAATATTAATACCAAAGAAGTAATAGATGCAATGAATACAAAATGGAATGCATTACATTTTACCCCTGGTTTGGTTGGTGGACATTGTATTGGAGTTGATCCATATTATTTTATATATCAAGCTGAAAAATTAGGATATCATTCTCAAATTATATTATCAGGAAGAAAAATAAATGATGATATGGGTGCCTTTGTTGCTGATATTACAGTAAAACAATTAATAAAAGCAAATAAGTTAGTAAAAGAATCTAATATTTATATCCTTGGAGTTACTTTTAAAGAAGATTGTCCAGACATAAGAAACTCTAAAGTATTAGATATTGTGAAACGTTTAAATGAATATGATGTGTCCGTTAAAATAGTAGATAGTATTGCAAATAAAGATGAAGTAAAACAAGTTTATGGTTTGGATTTAATTCCTTTAAGTGAAGTAAAAGGTGCTGATTGTCTTATATTTGCTGTTCCACATGAGGAGTTTAGTAAGATTAAAACTGAAAATTTAGAAGAAATGTTTCATAATGGCCCTAATGCAGAAAAAGTTATTATAGATGTAAAAAGTCTTCTTGATAAGAAGGAAATCGATAAATTAGGTTACTCCTATTGGAGTTTATAATAAAAAATGAGGTAAAACATGTCTAATAAATTCTCAAAAAAGTTAATCATATCAATCATTCTTCTAATATGTGTTAGTATTGCGGTGCTAACTATCTTATCCATAAGAAATAAGAAAGATATTGTTTGGGAAGTTGGAAATGTGAAATATGACGCAACTAACGAAATTAATGAAGCAATGAGTAAATTAGATAAGGATAAACAAGAATCTAAAGTATTGACCAATGTTAATACTTTAGATAAAGTTGTATCCATTACTTTCTTAGGCTTAAGTGATATGGATACAAATAATAAAGTAGCTGATATTATGGCAAAGTATAATAAAAAAGCTACTTTTATGGTACCTGGAATTTTAGCCGCAGAAGATTCTAATTTTATAAAAAAATTAAATGAAGCTGGCCATAGAATTGGTAGTAATGGATTATCAGGGTCTAGGCATTTAGAGAAACTCACAAGGGAACAAGTAGTAAAAGAGTTCGCTAGAACCAATAACATTATTAGGAACATAACAAATGAAGCACCTACTTTATTACAAGCTACATCAACCGTTTATACAAATGAACTGTTAGAAGCTTCTTATGCATGTGGATATGATTATGTTGTAAATAGTAGGAATTTTATTAATTATCAAAGCTTTACTAGTTATGAACAAGTACTTAATTATGTGAAAGATTTAGAGAAGGGAAGTATCTTAACAGTAAAAATGAATGGTGTATTAGATGAAATGGAATACATCAAAGAAACCGAAGAAATTAAAGACCAGGATGAAAGCAAAAACCAAATAAATGAGGAAGTAGTTTTAGGAACTAACGAGGAACGACTAGTACAAATAGTTGAATGGATAGTAAAAGCATTAGACGAAACAAACTATGAAACTGTATATGTAGAAGAACTACCTTATTATGAGGTAGTTGATGATAATTATATAAAGCAATTGCGTATGAATAATAATGGCAAACTTGCAGAAGAAGTAAATACAGTTTACACAACAAATCAAGCTTTGACCTTTACTTTTTATGGAGTTAATAATACAGAAGTATTGTATGACGTTTTAGGGAAGCTTGATAGTATACATGCAAAAGGCACTTTCTTTATAACAAAAGCTGAACTAGATAATAACAGTAAAGAACTAAAAGAGATACTTAACAAAGGACATGAAATAGGAATATGTCTTACCAATAACATAGGAACAGATTATGAGTCCATATGTAAATATATAATCACAATGCAAAATGAGTTAAAGAAACAATATGGAATCAGTCCTACTTTGGTTCGTTATCCTTATGTTATAGGGGTAACCGATGAAATTCTAGAAGCTATTTCTAGTACAGGGTGTACTTTGGTATGGCACGATTTATCCATAGCTAGTGCTAAAGTTGGTGTGAATGGAACACTGGATGAAGTTATTAACAATATTTTTAATGCTGGTAATATTACAGCTAGAAGAGGCTATATCATGTATTTCCGTATGGATTATTATAAGGATAGTTCATTAATTGGTAATTTAATAACTAATATTTATGAGAATCGTATTAAAAATATTGCATATGAGGATGATATTTACAATAATGGTTCTGAATATCAGGTAATCACCTTAAGTGAATTAATGAATAGTGAGGGTGTTTATACTTATCCAGTGAAGGAAAGTGATTATGTTAGTGGTTTGGGTGGTATAGATTTTGGACATTTAGAAGGATTTACAGAAGAAGAAAAATATGAATATATACTGGATAGATACATTGGAACACCAACCATAAACAATGAAATAACATTACCAGGTTTTACAAAGGAAGAAATAGTAGAACTAGATAAGAGTGGTAGATTTACAGATGATAAGGTACTATTTTTAACCTTTGATGATTGGGGTTCTGATAAAACAATAAATCAAATTCTATATGTTCTAAAGAAATATGATGTGAAAGCAAACTTTTATGTTAGGACTAATTATGTTGACAGAAATCCTAACTTATTAAGAGCAATAGCACTTGATGGACATGATATAGGAAGTCATACAGATGAGCATAGACCTTTTGCAAATACGGACATATTTATATCAGAAGATGATACAACATCAATTTATACTTCATTAACCTTTGATGAACTATTACTAAGAAAAAATGATTTATCTGTTTCTTACTATAAGTTACGTTCAATCATTGGAGATGTAGAAGTAGATGGCTCACCAGCTTTAACTAAGATCTTTAGGCCTCCAACATTGGCTATGAGTAAAGGTGGCATGGAAGCAATACTAGATATGGGATTTGATTATATTGTGAGTGGTGATTTTAGTACTCATGATTATGAAGCCGAAGATAAATATGAATTAGTAGACAAGATATTAAATGGTTTAGTAAGAGCAGATGGTAGTGTATATAAGTTACAAAATGGTAGTGTTCTTGTTATGCATATGTCCGACGATAGTACTACACCATCTAGTGAGGCTGATATTACCGCAGCAGCATTAGATATGGTAATACCTATTCTACTAGAGAATGGATATGAATTTGGAAGGATAAGCGATTATTTAAATTAGGAACAAGGGAGTGTATATACATCAGATTAAACTTTTAAGACCAGTTAAATGGGAATTAAGTTTTGCATTGATTATAGGTGGGATAATAGATAATGAGATTTTTAATGAACAAGAAACTTAATAATAAAGAAGTTGAAGACGTTCTTGTGGAATTAAGAAATGATAGAAGATTACTATCACATGTTCCAGATAAGTCTAAAATTCGAAGTAATATGGATAGGCGTGGAGGCGACAAACAAGCCTCCATGAATATTAATGATTACATTAGTCAAAAAAAAGCGGGGATACGCTATAAAATAGATTATGATATAAAAGTAATCTATACCAAGGACTCTGTAAAGTATATGGTAGATTGTAAAGGTATAGATATCTCTATGACTGGAATTTTACTAAATATTAAGGAAGAAGAACATGTAGAAAATTTAAAGTCAGCAGAAAACATTCTATTAAAGTTTGAGATAAAGCCAGGTTCCTTACCAGAGGGAATGGAAATGAAGGTTAAAATACATGCTAAGATAGCTCGTGTATTAAAAATAGAAGATTCTTCATACTACCTTGGACTAGTATTTGAAAATGAACTATCCGTGTATTCTGCTAAGAAAAAAGATAGATACATGCTAATCATTTCAAGTTTCCTTCTATTCTTCATTACTGCCTTTATAGTATTAATGAGAGCAGAAAGTATAATATATTTTCAATTTAATAAGTGGTTATATTTATATAGTATTATAACTGCTATCTTTTTACTCACTAGATATTTATTCGGAGCATTTTATCGTGTGGAGCCAATAGATCCTGACTTTACACCAGGTGTTTCTATCTTAATACCATGTTTTAATGAAGAAGAATGGATTCAAAGAACTATCCTTAGTTGCATCAATCAGGATTATCCTGTAGATAAATTAGAAGTAATTGTAATAGATGATTGTTCAAATGATAAATCTGTAGAAAAGATAGAAGAAATAATTAATAAACTTTATGAGGAAGCAGAACAGTTTGAAACTAAATCAAGATTAAAATATATTGTACAAGAGCAAAATGCAGGGAAAAGAGAAGCACTTGCTAAAGGGGCTCTTGTAGCGAAACATGATTTAGTTGTATTTGTGGATTCAGATAGTTTTTTAGATCCATTTGCTATTAGAAATTTAGTACAACCTTTTAAGGACCCCAAAATGGGTGGAGTATCTGGAAGAACGGATGTGGCTAATACTTATACTAATGCTTTAACGAAGATGCAATCTGTAAGATATTATATTGCTTTTCGCATTATGAAAGCGGCAGAAGCCTATTTTGATGCAGTAACTTGTCTTTCAGGCCCTTTGGCTTGTTATAAAAAGCAAATTATACTTGATAACATGGATAGTTGGTTAAATCAAAGTTTTTTAGGACAAAAAGCTACCTTTGGTGATGACAGGGCTATGACAAACTTTGTACTAAAAAAATATAGAACCAGTTATCAAGATAGTGCGGTGTGTCAAACTATAGTTCCAAATAGATATAAAGTTTTTTTAAAACAACAAATGAGATGGAAACGCTCATGGCTTAGAGAATCACTTCTTGCAGGAAAGTTTATGTATAAAAAAGAACCATTTGCAGCATTTACATTTTATTTGGGATTGATTGTACCTATTGCAGCACCTATTGTAGTTTTATACAATTTAGTATATGTACCAATCGTGCACCAAGTATTTCCTACTTCATTTTTATTAGGTCTATTATTAATGTCACTATTAATGAGTGTGGCACAGCTGTTACTTAGAAAAAGTTCTACCTGGTTATTTGGTCTTGTTTTTTGCTTATTTTATGAAGCTGTGCTATTATGGCAAATGCCATTTGCATGGGTTACCTTTTGGAAATCTACATGGGGAACCCGGATGACTCCTAGTGATATAGAAGCAAATGAGAAAAAGAAAGCAAAGATGAGTAAAAGAAAATAGACGGTAGTGTAAGTAGTTAGCCTTAGGAGGATTTTCATGAAGTTTATAGAAACACCAAAGGACAAAAAAAAGTTTATACGTAGCATTATACAAATTATAATATTGTTAATCCTACTTATAGTTTTATTTCGTGCCCTATTTAATAATAGTAAATATGAGGCTTTCGATAAAGATAATAAGAATATTGTTACAGGTGAAGATAATGGATTTATAGCGATTTCTTATTTTGGTGTTGATAGGGATGGTACATCTACTTTAATTAGTACAGAACGGCTTGATGAGCATTTAGAAGCATTAAGTAAAAATGGATTTGTAACCATATCAAGTAAGGACATAAAAAATTATTATGAATCAGGAACTTTACTACCAGAAAATGCATTGTTTTTAATGTTTGAAGATGGAAGAAGAGATACAGGTATTTTTACATCGAAGATTCTGGAAAAATATAATTATCTAGGGACAATTTTAAGTTATGCTGAAAAGTTTGAAACAAAAGATTCTTTGTTTTTATCTCCAGAAGAATTACTAGACTTACAAAAGAGTACATTTTGGGAAGTTGGCACCAATGGTTATAGGTTGTCATACATTAATGTTTTTGATAGATATGGTAATTATGTAGGTGAATTAAATTCAACTGAATTTAATAAAATGCGTAAATATTTAGGAAGAGATTATAATCAATACTTAATGGACTTTATACGTGATGAAGATAATGTTCCAAAAGAAACTTATGATGAGATGAAGTTAAGAATAAGTAATGATTATATAAGGATGGAAGAGATATATAAGGATAAACTGGGTGAGCTTCCAGAGCTATATGTTTTAATGCACGCAAATACTGGAAGATATGCAAATAATGATAAAGTTAGTGATATTAATGAGGAATGGATTAAGAAGTTATTTGCAATGAATTTTAATAGAGAAGGTAGTGCTAAGAATGACAGAGAAACCAATATATACGATTTAACTAGAATGCAACCCCAACCTTATTGGTATCCAAATCATTTACTCATGCGAATAAAAGCAGATACGAATAGAGAAGTTGTTTTTGAAGATGGTGATGTGAATAGAAAAGCATTATGGGATGTGTTAAGTGGAGCACCTGAATTTCGTAAAAATGTAATAGCTCTTACTACGAAACCAAATGGAAATGGATTAATTCGCTTAAAAGATAGTGAAAATTATGATAATATTAATTTATCTGTTAGACTAACAGGTAATAAATTAGGGATGCAAAGAATTTATCTAAGAGCAGATGAAAATTTGGAAAATTATATATCTGTAGAATTAAAGAATAATTATATATATGTTTACGAAAACAATAATCTAATTTATGAGTTAAATCTTGATGAGTTTGATGAAAAAGATTATAAATCTATCACAGAAGATAGATTAGAGGCTTTAAGATTAGCAGAACAATTATATTTAAGAAATAAAGCTCCTAGTGTAAATATTGATAATGTAAAAGAGCAAATTCAGCTCATTGAAGGAGATGTGGCGGAGGATAATGAAAAATATATTCCTACCATGCAAATTAATGAAGCTGGAAATAGGCTGTTATACATTACTCTAATCGATGATAAATTGACAATTAAGATAGATGATAAAGTAGCAATATCTGATCTAGCTGTCACAAGAACTCAAAAGGGCTCTATATATCTTGAGTCCCAGTATGTAGATAATGGTTATAGTCAAAGAAATATTACAGATGATGTATATGATGGTGTATTTGAAGATTTAACTATCTGGGACACCAATGAGCAAAAGCTTTATGATAATAGTTTAAATGGAATTGAAAAATTTATGGATTCCATTAAAGATACATGGAATAGTATTATTAATTGGTTTATCAAAACATTATAATAAATATATGGAATGATTGTTTAAAAACTAGAATTAGTGTAGAAATATCAGGAGGGAAACGGTATACATGAAGAAGAAAAACCTATGGATATATGTTTCAATTATATGTATTATAAGTATCATTGTTTTCTTCTATATGTATATGAATAAAACAGAAACAGATATTTTTAGCGATGGTAAGGACAATGGAACTAAGGAGGATGAACTAGGGACTCAGTCTCAAGAGGTTAAGGAGTTAACGGATAGGTCTATAAATACATGGACTGTTTATTGGGATAACGAGGATGTGTTACAGGATATATTGCAATTGGGTAGTAAAGTAACTAGTTTAAGCTATTTTGCCGCTTACTTTGATGCAAATGAGAATCCATTTATACCAGATAATATTGTGAGTGCTCATTCTAGTGTAGAACTAGCATATTCAGATCCAAATTATAAAAGCTATCTTACTTTTGTTAATGATGTGTTAAAAGCAGAAGGCGGTTCTTCTCTAAAAGATACAAAATTATTATATTCTTTATTATCTTCACCTGGGACTAGACAAAACCATATTAACCAGATTATAGAAATGACTATAAATGGCGGATATGATGGAGTAGAAATTGACTACGAAGGGATGAAAAAAGATAAGGACTTATGGATACTTTTTATTAAATTTATAGATGAATTATATATTGCGGCAAGTGATAGAGGGCTATTAGTTCGAGTTCTATTAGAACCAAATGCTTTAACTTATGAACTTGATTTTCCTAATGGGCCTGAATATGTAATGATGTGCTATAATCTATATGGATATGGAACTAAACCGGGACCAAAAGCAAATAAAGATTTTTTAACAAGTATGGTAAAAAAGATGAGTATTATACCAGGTGAAAAAGGATTTGCTGTTGCTAATGGTGGTTTTGATTTTGATGAGTCAGGTAAAGTGAAACAAATATCAACCAAAGATGCTATAAAGTTGCAGGAATCAAATCAGGCTTCATCTTACCGGGACAAAGAAAGTGGCTGTATGGTCTTTACTTATAAAGATGATTTAGGTAGTACTCATGAAGTTTGGTATGCTGATAATGTTACAATAGATTATTGGTTTACTATATTAGAGGAATTAGGAGAAGAGAATTTATATTTATGGAGACTTAGTGGCTAATAGGAAAAAATCTATCTTAACGAATCATTTGATTACTAAGATAGATTTTTTTATTTAATTAAAAAAATAAATATTAATTTGAAGATATAAATGTTATTATGTATAAGTAAAGGTAAGAGTATTATGTATAATAAAAGGTTATAACATTGACATATCTATTAAATTCGTTATAATTGCCTTAATAAAATCAAGTGAGAATTATTATTTATTATTGTTATAATAGTTAGAGATTCGATGATTAAAGAATGAAGGAGGAATAATTATGTTTATTTCGCATCCAAGAGGATTGTATACCATAATGGTAGATACATCTAGAAGAATCGTTTATGAGGCACCTGTAGGAGTATGGACAAAAGAAGATTATAGGGAATATCATAATCTCTATATAAATGTAATTGTACCAACTCTAGGTGAGGGGGGATGGTCTCTCTGCACTGATTTAAGAAAATATAGGATGTCTGATGTAGATGAAGATGTTAATAATCATATCGAATGGTTAAGAGAAAAAAATGTTCAGTATAGTGGAATGATAGTAGATAGTGCAATAATCAAAATGCAAATGGATAAGATAATGAAGACTAGAATACCTCAGCAAACATTTTTAGATGAAGCAGAAGCAGATATGTGGCTAAAATCAAATGGTTATTAAAATGAAAGGGAAGTGTATGAAAGGAAAATTCAAACATCTACTAGATCATATTAAATTAAACAAAAAGGTTTTTATGATATACTTTATTTTACGAGTATTTGTTATTGTAACTATGGTAGCCCAATTCTTAAATCAAAACTATGAAAATGTTTTCCTATGTTTATTAACATTAATTCTATTCATGGTTCCAAGTTTTATAGAAGTTAATTTTCGTATCGATTTTCCAGATATGTTAGAGATAATTATCTTACTATTTATATTTTCAGCAGAAATACTAGGTGAAATAAGAGCTTACTACATAACATATCCTTTTTGGGATACTATGTTACATACAGTAAATGGATTTTTAGCGGCAGCAGTAGGATTTTGTCTGGTAGATTTATTAAATCGTAATGAGCGCTTTATGCTTAAACTATCCCCTCTATTTCAAGCAATTGTTGCATTTTGTTTCTCAATGACCATCGGTGTAATGTGGGAGTTTTTTGAATATGGTATGGATACATTCTTTGGGCTTGACATGCAAAAAGACACAATAATACATACAATTAAATCTGTAGCATTAGATCCTACCATGCAAAATATTGTTCATAAAATTACGGATATTGATAGCGTCGTAATTAATGGGAAGGATTTAGGTCTTGGTGGATATCTTGATATTGGATTGATTGATACAATGAAAGACATGTTTGTTAATTTTATCGGAGCCGTCATTTTTTCTATCATTGGATATTTTTATGTAAAATATAAAGGTAAAGGTAGAAGTAGAGTAGCAAGTAATTTCATACCTAAAATTGAGGATTGGCATAGTCCTGAGATTATAGAAAGTGAAGAATAGATAAAAATACCCTGAAAGATATGTTAAATTTCTTTTGGGGTATTTTTTATGCAAGGACAGTTAAATATTGATATGCATTAAAATAACTGATATGATAACATATAAATTAAGAGTTTTCCAATTAACATAATTAAGAAAAGGAAGGTAACAACATGGAGTTAAATAGTCAAAAAATTCGTTCACTTGCACCTGAAATGGATCCTTTACGTATGGGTATGGGATGGAAGAAAGAGGATTTATCTAAACCACAAATAATTATTGAAAGTACATTTGGGGATAGTCATCCAGGAAGTGCCCATCTATTTGAGTTGGTGAATGAATCAGTAAGTGGATGTAATCATAATGGTGGAAAGGCTGCAAGATATTTTGCTACAGATATATGTGATGGTATGGCACAAGGACATGATGGAATTAATTATTCTTTAGTATCAAGAGATATGATTGCTAACCTAATAGAAATACATGTAAAAGCTACAACATTTGATGGAGGAGTATTCATATCAAGTTGTGATAAGGCGGTACCAGCTCATCTATGTGCCATAGGGAGATTAAATATACCTTCTATTATTGTAACAGGTGGAGTTATGGAGGCTGGTCCAAACTTATTAACACTTGAACAAATAGGTAAATATAGTGCCATGTATCAAAGAGGTGAGATTGATTATGATACCCTAGAATATTATAAACATAATGCCTGTCCTTCTTGTGGTTCCTGCTCTTTTATGGGAACAGCTTCAACGATGCAGATAATGGCTGAGGCATTAGGTCTTATGCTTCCAGGGAGTGCATTAATGCCAGCTACTTGTAAAGAATTAAAGGAAGTTGCATATGAAGCGGGGAAAAGAGCAGTAGAGCTTGGGAACTTAGGATTAAAGGCAAGAGATATCGTTACTATGAAATCATTTCATAATGCAATTATGGTGCATGGAGCAATATCAGGTTCTACCAATTCACTTATCCATATACCTGCCATTGCACATGAATTTGGTTATGAAATAGACAGTGATATGTTTGACAAATTACATAGAGAAGCAAGTTATTTATTAAACATTAGACCATCGGGGGAATGGCCTGCAGAATATTTTTATTATGCAGGAGGAGTTCCAAGGGTCATGGAGGAGATAAAAGATAAATTATATCTTGATGTTATGACTGTTACAGGAAAAACATTAGGTGAAAATTTAGATGATTTAAAAAAATCAGGATTTTACGAAAGATGTGATAAATATTTAGAAACCGTAGGTAGAAAAAGAGAAGATATTATAAGAACGAAGGACAACCCAATAGGTAAAGAAGGTTCCATTGCAATACTTAGAGGTAATTTAGCACCAGAAGGTTCTGTAGTAAAACATACTGCAGTTCCTAAAGAGATGTTTTATGGTATATTAAAAGCAAAACCTTTTGATTGCGAAGAAGATGCTATAGAAGCAGTACTTAATAAGACCATACAACCAGGAGATGCAGTAATTATTCGATATGAAGGACCAAAAGGAAGTGGAATGCCTGAGATGTTTTATACTACAGAAGCTATCGCATCTGATACTCTACTTAGTTCTTCAATTGCGCTAATTACAGACGGTAGATTTTCTGGTGCATCAAGAGGGCCTGTTATTGGACATGTTTCCCCAGAGGCAGCAGTTGGTGGACCAATAGCTCTTGTAATGGAAGATGATCTAATAGAGATAGATATTTCTAACCGAGTTATCCGTTTAGTAGGAATAGCAGGAAAGAAGATGACGGAAGAAGAAGTAGAAAATATATTAATAGAAAGAAGAAAATCATTACGACTTCCTGATAGAAAAAAGGAAGGTGTACTAAAATTATATTGTGAACATGCAGCATCACCTATGAAAGGAGGATATATGGCACCTGAATCCTAATAATATTCCAATATAGGGGGGGATAATGAAAGGGAATTTAATAGAGGAGATAAAAAGTTACCTAGTAGATTATAAGAGCAAAGTGATGGAAATAGAAAGTTCCATAAGAGATGTATCTATACCAAAGTTAACTGAGGAGATATTTGGATTATTTGAACAAAATGGTAATCGCTTAATATATGAGAATGTGTATTTCACTAGAAGAAAATACCTAGCTACCTATGGAATATTATCCATTATGGATAGAAAGAGTGAAGATATACACAGATTAGAAGATATTATTCTTGATATATGCAAGGAAGAGTTTTGGGGTTTACCTGCTCATGTGAATCGTATGAATGATTCTAATTGGAGAATAAGTATCGACCTATTTGCGGCAGAAACGGCTATGGCACTTGCTGAAATAATAACGGTACTTGGTAAAGAGTTATCCGATGAGATAATAATTGAGGCAAGAAATAATATATTTAGGCGAGTACTAACCCCTTTTTATGAAAAGGCACCACCCTATAGTGGATGGGAATATTCAGACCATAATTGGTGTGCAGTCTGTTCAGGGGCAATAGGAATTGCTAGTATCTACCTTTTAAAAGAAGAACCAGATAAACTTCATACATATTTAGAAAGAATAATGAATTCCTTATCACATTATATTGATGGCTTTGAGGATGATGGTACTTGCATGGAGGGACTTTCCTACTTTACCTATGGAATGACATATTATGTTTCCTTCGCAGTTTTGATGTATGAGTATAGTAATGGTAGTGTAGACTTATTAAGTAATGAAAAATGTGCTAAAATTGCTTCATTTCAGCAAAAATGCTATTTTAATGGTGGACGTAGTGTGAGTTTTTCAGATGGTAGTAGTAGGGAACATTTTAAAATGGGATTAACAGCGAAATTAGCTTTAACTTATACAGAAGTATCTGTCCCTAATATGGAACAAGTAGCCCTTTTTGATTTTGATTCATGTTATAGATGGGCTTCTATTTACCGTGACTATATATGGGTAAATGAATATGTAGAGAAACTAGAAATAAATAATAAAAGAACAAAACAAAAAGGACAAGTTGTATTACCATCATCCCAGTGGTCAATCTGTGAAAGTGAGAATGGGATTGGCATGGCTGTAAAAGGTGGTTGTAATGAGGAGCCTCATAATCACAATGATGTAGGTAGTTTTCTATATGTAAATGGTAATGATATGCTATTATCTGATCTTGGTGCAGGTGAGTATACCAAGGATTATTTTGGAATTAGAAGATATGAAATCCTATGCAATAGTTCATTAGGACATAATGTACCAATTATTAATGAGAAGCCACAGCTTCCTGGAAGAAATTATAGAACCAGTATGTTTATGGTGGATGGACATGGTAAAACAACCATAGAGTTTTCGGGGGCTTATGGCAAAGGTGATATAGAATCTTTAAAAAGGGTATTGGATTTTAATATTATTACAGGTGAATTGGTAGTGACTGATATATTTGTCCTAAGTGAAAAGACAACTAGTATAATAGAAAATTTAGTGACTGAGTTTAAACCAGTGATTTGTAACAATGAGATTAGAATTGTTGGAGATGAAAACAGTTGCCTAATTATAGTAGAAGAAGGATGTGAAGGAATAGAATCCTTTACAGAAAAGCACAGTAATCATGATGGTAAATTAATGGATATATATTTAATACGTATTGAGGTACCAATTAATGCAATGGAAGTACGAGTTAGGCTTAGAATTAAACCGATATAAGTAGTTATTGTGTATATGAGTAAGCATTCATATGAATTATTGACAAATGATAATAAATAGAATAAACTATTAATAGCATATATGAATAAATGTTCATGCGTTAATGAGTTTAGGAAGAAGAGGTTAAGTGTGAATGAAAAACTCTTCACACTAAGGTTTTCTTTCAGAGAATAAATGCAATTACTCATTCTCTGAACTTGGAGGGTAAATTATGGCTAATAAGCAAAATACTATTGAACGTTGCAATTGTGATGTAATACATGAAGAAGTAGTAAATAAAGTAAGACAAACAATGCCAAAGGAAGAAATGCTTTATGATCTAGCAGAATTTTTTAAGGTTTTTGGCGATTCAACTCGTATTAAAATATTATGGGCTTTAGAAGAATCTGAAATGTGTGTATGCGATATCGCGTGCTTATTAAATATGACTCAATCAGCTATCTCACATCAATTAAGAGTACTTAAACAAGCTAACTTAGTAAAAAATAGAAAAGAAGGAAAAGTAGTATATTATTCCTTAAATGATGATCATGTAAAGCAAATACTAGAGCAAGGTTTAATTCATATTAATGAATAAGAAATAAAATGGATTCATTAACTGTAATGTAAGTAAAGGAAATTATAAGTATTGTAATATAAAGAAGTTGCTAAGTTATCGTTTAGCAACTTCTTTTGTATTCACATATTTAAATAGTACATCACACTTATTCATGTTTATGACCGTTCATATACAAGGAAAAATCACATTTGTTCACAGTTATAATTGACATATGTGAATAAATGTGATATTGTGTGAACATAAGAAGTCGACACTTATAAATAAAAGGTTCTGTTATAGCAATAGTTAGATTCACTTTGTAGCTAATTATTTATATATGTTAGAATAAGAGAGGTATATTATAATGAAACAATTTCCAACCCATATTGTTGCAGTATATGGTATTGTAGAAAATGATAAGGAAGAAATTCTATTGTTAAAACATCGTTATCATAATGTTTGGATGTTTCCAGGGGGACAAGTTGAAATTGGTGAAAACCTAATTGATGCATTGATTCGTGAAACAAAAGAAGAAAGCGGTATGGAAATTAATGTGAATAAACTATTTTGTGTTTCTTCTAATACTTGTACATATAAAGGATATAATGGATATGACATTATTCCTACGAAAGTAGTAATGGGCTTTACCTGTACATATAATAGGGGAGAATTCTGTGACTCTGATGAAACTACAGAATCACTTTGGGTATCAAAGGATAATGTTCTAGATTTTATCACTGTTCCTGATTTTATAGACAAATATAAGGCTTATCTAAATTATACTGGTGACATTCAATACCTTGAATATAGTACAAGACCAGAATATAATTTGAGAATGAATCGCTTGATATAAAATGCTTAATATAATAAGAAGAATAGGAAGTTACAACCAACAGTTTTGATAAGCCAAATAAATTATAACAGGGGGATGCTAATGTTTATAGAAGAAAGACATCAAGCAATTTTAGATTATCTTGATAAAAATAGTAGAATATCAGCGACAGAAATTCAGCATATGTTTCAGGTATCTTTTGATACGGCCAGGAGAGATTTGAGGATACTTGAAGAAAATGGTTTACTAAAAAGAACTCATGGTGGAGCAATACCACTACGACAAATAGGCTTTAGTAAACCAGCCAAAATGACTGCTAAGGATATAAGTGAAGTCAAGGAGAATTATTATGCCATTGCACTAAAAGCAGTATCAATGATTAAAAATCTTGATGTAATTTTCATTACTTCAGCAACAGTTGGTTACTTCATGGCACAAAACTTGCCAAGGGACATTTTCATAACAGTGGTCACTAATTCTATTATTATTGCTGAAGAAATAAGAAAAATGGATAATATCCATATCATTATTACGGGTGGTGAAATGGATAACAAGGGTAACTGTTATGATTCCTTTTCCATAGAAACCATAAAAAGAATGCGATTTGATAAGTGTTTTATAACTTCAGCTAGCATATCAGCAGAATTTGGTCTTTCCATACAGAGGACTAGTGGAGTTGGATTTATGAATGCAGTAATTGATAATTCAAAATGTGCAATTGGGTTATATCCAACGGAGAAGTTAGGTTTTGATTCCATTATTAGCATATGTTCTGCAAATAGACTTAATACCCTTATAACAGACTGGGAAGCATCAGAAGAAGAATTAAAAAAGTTTGATAAATTAGGAATTGATATAATTATAGTAGATAATCCTAATGAATCGGATTGATTATAAGAATGATAGGAAATTAAATATGATAAAAAAAGTATTGAGAAGGGATTCATAATTTTTTCTCAATACTTTTTTCTTATATGAAATTGCATTAATGTTTATTATAGTGTAAAATGTAGAAATTAGAATAATAAGGTAATACTTCTATGTAGTTTATGATGATTATAAAAGGCATATGATTATACGGAAGAAGAGGGAGAAAATAAAATGAGTGCTAGATTAAAAATGATAATTTCCATGGCCATTTTTGGAACTTTGGGGATATTTGTGAAAAATATAAAATTAGCTTCCGGGGAATTAGCGTTGTACCGTGCACTACTTGCCGCTCTATTAATAATCTTATACTTATATTTTACAAAACAACCTATTCTTTTTAGCAAAATAAGAAAGGAACTACCTATCTTGTTTGTGTCAGGTGTTGCCATGGGTATTAACTGGATATTACTTTTTGAGGCTTACAAATATACCACAGTTTCCATTGCAACCTTAAGTTATTATTTTGCACCCATTATTGTTACTATAGTATGTCCCATTCTTTTTCATGAGAGGCTAACAAAAAAGCAGATTTTTTGTTTTGTTATGTCTACCTTTGGACTTTTTCTTATTATTGGTACAGGTAATATTGGAGGTGGAAGTAACACTTTATTAGGTGTCTTATTTGGACTAGGAGCAGCCGTTTTTTATGCCATAGTAGTTATATTGAATAAATTTATTAAAAATGTAACAGGGATTCATAGAACGCTACTACAATTTGTTGCCGCTATTATTATATTGTTGCCTTATGTAATGACCACGAATGGATTCCATATTGGTAGTTTAAATTACATAGGAGTGGTTTGTTTATTGATTGTCGGATTTTTACACACAGGTATTACATATTGCATGTATTTTACTTCTTTAAAGGATTTAAGTGGACAGAAGGCTGCTATATTAAGTTATATTGATCCTCTTGTTGCCATTGTTGTATCGGTGATTATACTAAGAGAAAGTATGTCACCTGTGCAATTTATAGGTGGTATGTTAATACTTGTATTTACGTATTGGAATGAAAAAAGTACATGATTTATACAATAGAGGAAATGAATTTTAATAGATAAGAAATAAATTATAACTACCAACGGATAATAGTGGTAGTTTTTTTATTTTATAGGTACGGTAAAATGTGATTCTTCTTAATCGTTAAGGATAATAAGGAGAGTATATAAAGAACCTTTTTATTAGTAAGAATTAGCTTTTTTTAGTAATTTATGATATATTTGTCTATTAATGGGTTGTAAAAATATTGTTAATGGATTAATATTTAAGTATATCTAACTTTACATAATAAATGAAAGAAATTATTTGTAATAAATAATTGGGGAATAAAATATGTCATATAAAGATTTACAAACCTTTATGAAGCAATTAGAGGATAAAGGAGAATTAAAGAAAATCCATGCAAAAGTATCTTCTGATCTAGAAATAACAGAAATAACAGACCGAGTATCAAAATCTCATGGACCTGGCTTATTGTTTACCAATGTAGAAGGTACACAGTATCCAGTACTAATGAATGCTATGGGAAGTTTTAAGAGAATGAGCATGGGGCTAGGGGTCAACTCACTTGATGAAATTGCTCACGAGATAGAAGAATATATTAACATAAGTAACTATTTATCTATAAAAAAATTATTTAAAAATATACCCCGCTTTTTACGATTACTTTATGTATTTCCTATAAAAAGTATATTTAGAGGAAAGTGCCAACAAGTGATTGAAAAAGAGGTTGATTTATCTACAATTCCTATTCTTAAATGCTGGCCTGAAGATGCAGGAAGATTTGTAACATTACCGCTGGTTTTTACAAAGGACAGAAATACCAAGAGACAAAATGTTGGAATGTATCGAATGCAAGTATTAGATAAAAAGAGTACAGGAATGCATTGGCATAAACACAAGGATGGGTCTGAGATTTATAGTGAATATTTTAACAATAAAGAAAAAATGCCTGTATCGGTTGCCCTTGGTTGTGATCCAGCAATCACTTATGCAGCAACAGCACCACTTCCCAAAATGATTGATGAAATGATGCTTGCAGGCTGGCTTAGAAAATCCAATGTTAAAATGGTTAAATGCATTACTAATGATATTTATGTACCAAGTAATGCAGAAATTGTATTAGAAGGTTATGTAGACCCTACAGAAGAACTGGTTTTAGAGGGCCCATTTGGAGATCACACTGGGTATTATTCTATTGCAGATTATTACCCAAGATTTCATGTTACTTGTATCACACATAAAAAAAATGCCATATATCCAGCTACTATTGTAGGTAAACCTCCAATGGAGGATTGCTATATGGCAAAGGCAACGGAACGTATTTTCCTGCCCATACTAAAAATGCAGATACCTGAATTAATCGATCTTAATCTTCCTATAGAAGGAGTGTTTCACAATTGTGCCATTGTATCCATTCATAATAAATATCCTGGTTGTAGTAGAAAGGTTATGAATGCTATATGGGGAATGGGACAAATGATGTATACCAAGTTAATTGTAGTAGTTGATGAAACGGTAAATGTTCAAAATTTAGGACAAGTTTTAGAGGCAGTATTAAATCATGTAGATGGTGAAAAAGATTTCTTTTTCTCAGAAGGTCCACTAGATGCTCTAGACCATTCTTCCAATGAAGCCCTGTATGGAACAAGAGTTGGTATTGATGCTACGATAAAAAGCAGGAAAAGTCATGGACAGAATATTCCTGAGCAATATGAAAATAATGATCGCCATAATAAAGAGAATTATGAATACTGTGAAAATCAGAATTTTAATAGTACAAATAGTTACCATATTCTAACCGTATTAAAGGAAAAACCTTATCATGGAAGAGAAGTAATGAGTGATTACATGAAACAGCATAATGATAAAATTACTGTTGTTGTAGATAATGATGTGGATCCGAAAGACCTTTCTACAGTAATGTGGAAAGTGTTTAATAATATTGATGGTAAAAGAGATATTATTTTCTTAGATGGTAAAATTGGAATTGACGCTACAAAGAAAAGGAAGGATGAAGGCCTTACAAGAGAGTGGCCAAATGATATCTGCATGTCTCGTGAAATGAAAGAAAAGGTAACCAAAAGGTGGAAGGAATATGGTATTTAAGTTATTTGAAAAATTTATAAGAAAAATAAAAGAATATGGGATATTAGTAATGTTTTCTCATACTATATTTTCATTTAGCTTTGCACTTGTTTCAATGGTATTAGCTTCTAAAGGTATTCCAAGTTTTCAGAAGGTTTTTTGGATCATAGTATGCTTTATGGGAGCAAGAACAGGAGCCAATGCTATTAACAGAGTTATAGATGCAAAAATAGATGCAAAAAATCCAAGAACAGCAAACAGGCAGATACCAAAGGGAGAGGTAAAAAAGGGAGAAGTTATTGTTTTTACGGGAATTTGCTTTTTAATAATGGTATTTGGAGCATATAAACTAAATACAGTATGTTTAATTTTATCACCAATTGCATTATTTTTAATGATTATTTACTCCTATTGCAAAAGGTTTACTTTTCTATGCCATCTTGTGTTGGGTGTGACTTGTTCCTGTGCACCAGTTGGAGCATGGCTTGCAATAACTGGAGAGATAAGTTTTATTCCTCTTATTATGGGAGTCGCAAATACCTTGTGGGTGGCAGGATTTGATATTATATATGGAGCACAGGATTATGACTTTGATAAGAAGAATGGATTACATTCCATACCAGTGCAGTTTGGTGTAAAGAATGCCCTTTATATATCTGCCCTCTTTCATAGTATAACAATTATGTGTTTAATCCTAATTGGAATCTTAGCACCACAATTAGGACTTATATATTATATTGGAGTAGCGATTATTGGTGGATTATTTATAACAGAGTATAAGATGGTTTCACCAAGTAATCTTACCAATGTTAATATAGCTTCTTATAGTATTAATCAATTGGTTAGTATAATGTTATTAGCATTTGGATTAATGGATGCTTTTTTCTAGGGTTTAAGATAAAAGGATGTGGCAATGCACGTAGATGGGAGGAATGTGAAGTGAAATGAGACTTCACAAAGTAAAATGAAACGAATTGTTGTTGGGCTTACGGGAGCTAGTGGAAGTATTTATTTCCATCAATTACTTCAAACCTTAATGGAAGAAGAGGTCGTAATACATATTATAGCCACAGAACATGGAAGTATGGTATATGAATATGAAACAGGAATTAAATTAGAGGAGCAAGTTAAGGCATTAAAAGCTAACGGGGGAAAGGGAAAGATTATATTAGAAAATAATAATAATCTATTCTCAGGAGTAGCAAGTGGCTCATATCCTTGTGATGCCATGGTAATAATACCATGCTCTATGTCAACTTTGGCTGAGATAAGTAATGGGATCACAAAAAACTTGTTAACAAGAGCAGCAGATGTATTTATAAAAGAAAAACGTAAGTTAGTAATAGTACCAAGGGAAACTCCCTTATCAACCATACATTTAAAGAATATGTATGAGTTATCTAAATTAGGAGTTACTATATTGCCAGCAATGCCAGGTTTTTATAATCATCCACAAACTATGGATGATATGGTTCAGTTTGTAGTTGGAAAAACGCTAGATGCAATGGGAATAGAAAATAATAGCTACGAGAGATGGAGAGGAAATTATGAGAATGAATAAGAGTAGGGGCAATATTGTAAAAATAAATAGATGGATTAGATTAATAACGTTCACACTTATTATGGTTTTAACATTTACAGGATGTTCAAAATATATTGTTAAAGAGAAAGATGTCAATATTAATGCAAAGAACGATGAACTAGAAGATAACAATCAAAAAGATAGCGATCTTCCCAAAGATAAAACATTAATTCGTATTGGGATGATGTCATCTTCTGATGTTATACCATATGTTTTAATGAATGAAAAAGGATTTTTAGATAGTTATAATATTGATCTTCAATTAGAAGTGTTCACTTCTGCAAAAGATAGAGATGCAGCTTTTACGGCAGGTGAATTAGATGGAGTATTAACGGATTACATAGGTATATGCATGTATCAAAATGCAGGATTTGATGTAAGAATTACTGGTATTACCGATGGAGATTACATCTTAGTTGCTGGTAAAAATACAGGAATAACGGATATAAGCCAAATAGTTGGTAAAAGTATTGCAATCTCTGAAAATACTCTTATTGACTATACTTTAGATAATATTCTTGCTAATAATAACCTAGCTAGTGATGATGTAATAAAAGAAATCATCCCAAGAATTCCAGACAGACTAGAATTACTTCGTAATGATAAAATTGATCTTGGTCTATTACCAGAACCATTTGTGACATTAGCGTTAAATGATGGTGCAATCTACTTAGGAAGTGCCAATGAATTTGGTTTATATCCAGCAATCTCAGCATTTTCTAAAACTGCGTTAGATGAAAAAGCAGATGCTATACATAACTTATACAAAGCTTATAATGAGGCAGTTAAGTATATGAATGAAACAGATTTAGAGGAGTACGAAGAAACTGTAATTAAGGCAGTTGGTTATCCAGAAGAAATGATCGGTAAAATAGAGATAAAAGATTTTAGAATTAGCACACTACCTTTAAAAGGAGAAGTAGAAGCTGCAGTTGATTGGGCAAGTAGTAAAGGACTTTGCAGTGCAGACTTAGCTTTTGAAGATCTAATTTTTGATGTATATACAGAATAGATAAGTATAAGGGCTGGTGAATTATGCTAGAGATCAATCATATTTCGATAGAATATAAGACCAAACAAGAGGTAGTGTCAGTAATAAAAGACCTTTCATTAACCATAAAAGAAGGCGAGGCAGTAGCAATTCTTGGTCCTTCTGGATGTGGTAAGTCTACCCTAATAAATGCCTTAGCTGGAAACGTTCATATTCACATGGGAACTATAGAATATGAAAAAGAGGGAAAGAAACAATTACTAAATTCTAAGATTCATAAAATTGGTCTTATTCCACAAAATTGTGGGCTACTTCCTTGGAAAACCATAGAGAAAAATTGCTTGCTGCCTTTAAAAATAAGAGGTGAACGTCTAGACGATAATATAAGGCAAGAAATTAATAAAATATATAAAGCTTTAGGTATTATCAATTTACTAAAAAAGTACCCTAGTCATATCAGTGGGGGACAACTTCAAAGAGCGGCTGTTGCAAGAGCATTTATCCTACAACCAGATGTATTACTAATGGATGAGCCATTTTCTGCCCTAGATGAGATTAATAGAGAAGAAGCAATAGAATTATTTTTAGAAGTATGGAAGCAAAATAAACCAACTACCATACTAGTGACGCATAGTATCTCCGAGGCTCTTTATTTAGGAAACCGAATTATCGTTATGAACTCTGAGAAAGGGAATATTGTATATGAAAGAGATAATCCTTACTTTGGTAAGCAAAATCCCAGTAGTGTAGAATATTTAAATATGAAGGAGTTACTAAGAAAAAAACTAACACCAATAAGAGAAGTGGAAAATGTTAATTAAAAAGAGGTAGAAGAGTGGTAAGTAAACTTATAAGACAAAGTAGGATATTCCTACAAGGATATCTTATGCTTAATTTAATATGGTTAGTGGGGTATTTGTGCACCGAAACTACAGTAATACCAAATCCTCTTTTGGTATACAAGCAATTTCCCACTGTATTTACAGACAGAATTGTATTACATATTTATTATAGCCTATACAGAATAGGACTTGGCTTATTTTTATCTCTTCTTGTAGGGATACCAATAGGTATTCTTATGGCATACTCTAAGAAAGCTAATAGTATACTATATCCTCTTATCTACTTTACCT
>JAEWHU010000194.1 GCA_023387635.1 Bacillota bacterium | reverse complement strand
GAGAATATAGATTCCATATTGACAAATAGTATGGAATAAGATATTATATAAACAAGAACATTAGTTCGTAATGAAAAGGAGAATGAGTATGTCAAAGGAAGATAAGTCAAAAGCACTGGAATCTGCTCTAGCGCAAATTGAGAAACAATATGGTAAAGGTTCTATTATGAAGTTGGGTGATACAGCTGCTCGTATGAACGTAGAAACGATTCCTACTGGATCTATTAGCCTTGATATTGCTTTAGGTCTTGGTGGTATACCTAAGGGAAGAGTTGTAGAAGTTTATGGTCCTGAATCTAGTGGTAAAACTACAGTAGCATTACATATGGTAGCTGAAGTACAAAAACGTGGTGGTATTGCAGGTTTTATTGATGCAGAACATGCCCTAGATCCTGCTTATGCTAAAAAGATCGGTGTTGATATAGATAATTTATACATTTCACAACCAGACAATGGAGAGCAAGCACTAGAGATTACTGAGACTATGGTACGTTCTGGGGCAGTTGATATTGTTATAGTTGACTCTGTTGCAGCATTAGTACCTAGAGCTGAAATTGATGGCGATATGGGTGATTCTCATGTTGGTTTACAAGCTAGATTGATGTCACAAGCTCTTAGAAAATTAACAGCTATTATATCTAAGTCCAATTGTATCGTTATCTTCATCAACCAATTACGTGAGAAGGTAGGAGTTATGTTTGGTAGTCCAGAAACAACAACTGGTGGTAGAGCACTTAAGTTCTACTCTTCAATAAGACTTGATGTACGTAGAATTGAGGCCTTAAAACAAGGTGGAGATATCGTAGGTAATAGAACGAGAATTAAAGTTGTTAAGAATAAGATTGCACCTCCATTCAAAGAAGCAGAATTCGATATTATGTTTGGACAAGGAATCTCACGTGAAGGGGACGTACTTGACTTAGCTGCTAATGAGAATATAGTTATTAAAAGTGGTGCATGGTATGCATACAATGATGCTAAGATTGGCCAAGGCCGTGAGAATGCAAAGACATACTTAAAAGACAATCCTGCTATATTTGCAGAAATCGAAGAAAAAGTTCGTATTAAGTATAATCTTGCATTAAGTAGTGAGCCAACTACCGTTGAGGAATAAATTTATCATGTGAAGTCAAGTATTAGACAATAATATGGTTTACTAATATGAGCCATTTTAAGTGCAGAGAAGCCATATCTGCATTTAGAATGGCTTTTTTGGGTAATTCAATACAATTCGTAGAATTTATAGTAGAGATGATGTGAAAGAGAAGCACTCATACTCAAATCTTGGAGGCAAATAATGATTGTAACAAAGATTGAACCAGTGGATAAGACAAAATATAAAATATATATAGATGAAGAATACCAGTTTATACTATATCAGAAAGATATCTATATCTATGATTTAAAAGAGGGAAATGAAATATCAGATATAGATTATCAGACTATATTAGTAGATACTGTAATACGAAGAGGTAAACAAAAAGCACTTGCTTTATTGAAGTATATGGATAGAACGGAAGCGGAGCTAGTTTCTAAACTAAAACAGTCTGGATATGCAATGCCAATCATTGAACTTATTATAAAATATGTGAAAAGTTATCGTTATATTGATGATTTAAGATATGCAATAAACTATGTAAAAAGTCGGAAAGAGAGTAAAAGTAAAACAGTACTCTTAATGGAGTTAAAACAAAAAGGAGTTCCAAAGGAATATATCGATCAAGCTTTTTATGAGGAGTATAATGAAGGACTAGATGAAGAAATTGCTATCTTAAAACATATTTCTAAAAAAGTGAAAGATTTAAATAATATAACAGAGGAAGAGAAGGTGAAAGTTTCATCCTATTTATATAGAAAAGGATTTTCTTATGATACAATTAAAAGACATTTGAATTTTTGATAAGTTTTATTGTAATATATATGGAATTTTTCAGGAATTTTGATGGTAGATTATTGCAATTTTACCATATTTATCGTATAATTATAATTGGCAAAAAAGTTGGTTTTATACATAAAGAGAATTGGAGGGAAAAGCATGAATCTGACATCCTGCTTGTCTGCTAGAGAGAGAATAATCAATTTAGTTGACAGCAATAGTTTTGTTGAAATAGGTGCAATGATTACAAAAAGAAGCACTGACTTTAATCTTATGGAGACCGAAATTCCAGGAGATGGTGTAATAACTGGTTATGGACTTATTAATGGTAACCCAGTATATATTTATTCTCAAGATGGTACTGCGATGGGCGGCACCATTGGGGAAATGCACGCAAAAAAAATAGCATATATTTATGATACAGCACTTAAGGTTGGCGCACCTGTCATTGGAATAATTGACAGTGCCGGTTTTAGGCTGCAAGAGGCAACGGATGCATTGCATGGCTTTGGTGAAATATATCAAAGGAAAGTATACGCATCAGGTGTTATTCCTCAGATTTCAGTTATTCTTGGAACCTGTGGAGGAGGTCTTGCAGTTTTAACAGCCTTAAGTGATTTTACGTTTATGGCTAAGAATACTGGAAGTTTATTTCTTAATTCTCCAAATTCACTTTATCAAAATAATACTTCAAAATTAAACACTATGGAGCCAGCTATTAACAGTGAAAATGGAAAAATAGATTTCATATTAGAAGATGAAATTGAAGTTTTACAAAAAGTAAAAGAGTTAATAACTGTATTACCTGCAAGTAATGATGATAAACCATCCTTAGAAGAAACACAGGATGACTTAAACAGATTAGTACCTTCATTTACAAGTAATGTGAAAGATATTGCTAAAGGAATGAAAGAGATATCGGATTATAATTATTTTTTAGAAGTTAGGGAATCATTTGCGAAAGAAATGGTTACAGGATTTATTAGGCTAAATGGTATGACAATTGGTGCAATAGGAAATCGCCTAGAATATGAAAATTCTGATGGTAGCCTTACAACATATGAGGATACGCTTACAACAAATGGTTGCTTAAAAGCAGCGGATTTTGTTAGGTTTTGTGATGCATTTAATATTCCTATTCTAACATTTACTAATGTTTCAGGGTACCGTGCTACAACAAAGGAAGAAATGACTTTGCCAGTGGCAGTTGCAAAGCTCACCTTTGCTTTTACCAATGCCACCGTTCCAAAAGTTAATGTTATTACCTGCAAAGCTTATGGAAGTGCATATATTACCATGAATTCGAAGCACATTGGAGCGGATATGGTTTATGCAATTGAAGGAGCTACTATTGGTATGCTGGATGGAAAATCTGCCGCTAAAATTATATATGATAAAGAACCACATTTAATAGATGAAAAAGAAAAAGAGTATGACATTTTACAAAATGGCGTTATGTCCGCTGCAAAAAGAGGATATGTAGACGCCATTATAGATGGGCAAGGGGTAAGAAAACACTTAATCTATGCTTTTGAAATGCTATTTACAAAGAGAGAGAGTAGACCACGAAAAAAACATGGGACAATTTAAGCTTGAAGCTAAGGTCAGCTCGTTGACCATGGGGACAAAGAATATCGCTTTGCCCCTATGTAGTAATAGTAGATAAAGTAGGAGGAAGGTTATGGGTTCATTAGTAAATAGAATAGGTACTTTATTCTTAACAAATGATGTTAAAACATCATACGCTTATTTCGAAAAGGTTTATCAATTCTTATTTGTTAAGAATATAGAACTTGGAATTGTTATTATAATAATTGCTTTTGCCCTATTAATTATTCTTTTTAAGAAGGCATTTAATTCATCGAATAAGGATATGGAGTATAGAACTGCTGTTAAAAGGCAAGAGGAAATTGATAGAGAAAGTACCCTTACTAGTTCAATGAATAATAATAATAGCTCGAGTAATCAGTATACAACAACGAAAGAGATGGATTATAGTAGTGACTTAGAATTAGTTGCTGTTATAACAGCTGCTATTATGGCATATATGGGCGAGGATGCACCAGAAGATGGATTATTAATCCGTTCTATACGTAAAGTTAATCGGAGAAATCACGTAAATAATTACAGTGATTAGTTTATAGAAAGAACCTATTTCAAAGGAGGATTTAAGATGAAAAGTTATACTATTACTGTAAATGGAGTTGCATATGAAGTTACAGTGGAGGAAAATACATCAATTAACAAGAATTCATTTATAAATGCACAAGTGCCTGTTACCCCTAATACAGTTGCTACGAAACCTGTAGATAATGTTGAAGAAAAAATATCTTCTTCTGCAAATGATATTAAAAAAGAGTCAAAAGGTCAACAAGCGGAAGGAAGTATTAAGGTTGAAGCTCCAATGCCAGGTAAAATAGTGGCAGTTAAAGCCACTGTAGGTCAAACAATGAAACGTGGAGATGTATTGTTTGTACTTGAAGCTATGAAAATGGAAAATGAAATTGTTGCGCCTGAAAATGGTACCGTTGTTAGCATTAACGCGGCTTCGGGTGATACGGTAGAAGCAGGTATTTTGTTAGCTTCCCTTAATTAAATAAATATAATGTAATACCCAGGAGGAATGTGAATAATCAATTCACTTTGCAAATATTATGCCAACGCTTAGCGTATCAGCAGAATGGAGATTAATATGTCAGAACAGATTAAGAAACCAATCAAAATTACTGAAACAATTCTAAGGGATGCACACCAATCATTAATCGCAACAAGAATGACGACGGATAAGATGCTACCTATTATTGATAAAATGGATAAGGTCGGCTATCACTCGGTAGAATGTTGGGGTGGTGCTACTTTTGATGCTTCCTTAAGATTTTTAAAAGAAGATCCTTGGGAAAGACTTAGAAAACTTAGAACTGGATTTAAAAACACAAAATTGCAAATGCTATTTCGTGGTCAAAACATTTTAGGATATCGTCATTATGCGGATGATGTTGTTGAATATTTTGTACAAAAATCTATTGCAAATGGTATTGATATCATTCGTATTTTCGATGCATTAAATGATTTACGTAATCTTGAATGTGCAGTTAAGGCTTCTAATAAGGAAAAAGGCCATGCACAAATTGCAATTGCTTATACTTTAGGTGATGCTTATACAATAGATTACTATGTAGATATGGCTAAAAAAATAGAAGAAATGGGAGCTGACTCCATCTGTATTAAAGATATGGCTGGTTTACTTATTCCATATGCAGCAACGGAGTTAGTAACTGCCCTTAAGAGTACTGTTAAGATACCAATTGATCTTCATACCCATTATACCAGTGGTGTAGCTTCTATGACCTATCTAAAAGCTGTTGAAGCAGGTTGTGATATTATAGATACTGCTATGTCACCATTTGCAATGGGAACTAGTCAACCAGCAACCGAAGTTATGGTTGAAACATTTAAAAATACTCCATTTGACACAGGATTTGATCAGCTACTTTTAGCTGAAATTGCTGATTATTTTAGACCAATGAGAGACAATGCTCTTGACACTGGACTTCTTAATCCAAAAGTTATGGGTGTAGATATTAAAACATTATTGTATCAAGTGCCTGGTGGAATGCTATCTAATCTTGTTTCTCAACTAAAAGAGCAAAAAGCAGAAGATAAATATTATGATGTTTTACAAGAGATACCAAGAGTACGTAAAGATTTTGGTGAGCCACCTCTTGTAACACCATCTAGTCAAATTGTTGGAACTCAAGCTGTATTAAATGTATTAGCAGGAGAAAGATACAAGATGGTAACAAAAGAAACTAAAGCCGTATTATCAGGTGAGTATGGTAAAACAATTAAGCCTTTTGATAAAGAAGTTCAAAAGAAAGTAATCGGGGATACGACTCCAATTACTTGTAGACCAGCAGATTTGTTAAAACCGGAGCTAGAAACCATAGAGAATGAGATGAAAGAATGGAAAGAACAAGATGAAGATGTATTATCTTATGCATTATTTCCACAAGTAGCTCTAGATTTCTTTAAATATCGTTATGCTCAAAAAACAAGAGTGGATCTGAGTGTGGCTGATACAAATAATGGGGCCTATCCAGTATAAGAGATATTTGAAAATCACTGCCACATATGACAACTTTATAGTCAACTGTGGCAGTTTCTTTTTAATTTAATAAGATTTATATTGCAATAACTCCATTTAAGGTTTAATATAAGTTAAATAAAATGCTAGACTAGTTGGAGGGTTAGATGGAACCAATTAAACCGTATAAAAAGAATTTTGAGTATTCCTACACGTTAGGAGCTTTTCCTACCTTTGAATTAATTAAAAGTCGCCCTGAAATCGTAAAGTGTGTTTACGTACACTCAAGTTACACCGATATGGAATCAATAAAAAACATATGCGATAGTTGTAATATTCCAGTATTACAAAATGATAAATTGTTTAATCGCATTAGTGAAAAAGAAAATTGTTATGTCATTGGTGTTTTTGATAAGTTTGAATGTGAATTAGAACAAGAGAAACCTCATATAGTTCTTGTTAATCCAAGCAATATGGGAAATGTAGGTACGATTATTCGAACTGCAGTGGGCCTTGGAATTTATGACATTGCTTGTATTACACCTTGTGCAGATTTATTTAATCCAAAGACAGTAAGATCCTCTATGGGTGCACTCTTTCGAATGAGACATGCTTATTTTGATAGTTTTTCAGAGTATCGTAAAAGGTATCAAAGCCACGATGTTTTCACTTTCATGTTAAATGGAAGTAATACATTAGAAATACAAAACTGTCCAAAAACCAAGCTGTTTTCTTTAGTCTTTGGAAATGAAGCTACTGGGCTTGATGATTCCTATCTTGAGGTAGGAACTAGTATTATAATTCCACAATCGCCTGATGTTGACTCTTTAAATATTACTATTGCTGTAGGTATTGGAGCATTTGTTTTTATGCATCAAGGAAAGGAATAATAAGTTATATGAGTAAGATATGTTTTAGAATGGCCACCATAGATGATGCACAAGATATACTAGATGTCTATGAGCCATACATATTAAATACACCAATTACTTTTGAATTTAATCCTGTTCCTTTGGATGAATTTAAAGAAAGAATTAATCGTATTAGTAAACAATTTCCGTATATCCTTTGTGTAATCGATGATGTAGTAGCAGGTTATGCCTATTGTTCTTATTATCTGGAAAAGGAAGGCTTCTCCTGGGACTGTGAAATAACAGTGTATGTGGATCCTAAGTACCACAAAAGGGGTATTGCAACTGCGCTCTATAAGATATTAATATCACTTGTTGAAAAACAAGGGTATTATAATATATACTCTCTTATCTGTGTTCCAAATGAGAGTAGTGTTAATTTGCATAAAAAATATGGATTTAAGGAAGTTGGAGTTTATTATAATACAGCTTATAAGTTATCAAAGTGGAGAGACTTATTAGTAATGACGAAATGTCTTAGAGAGTATGATATAAATCCAAAGAAACCCATATCGGTTCATCAAGTGGATAAAGAATTTGTAAATAACTTATTAACCTTAGGATATAACGATATTTATTAAAAAAGTTTATTCAAGTACTTGACAAGTTAATTAAAATTTTATATACTATCACCTGTAAAGAAAATAACTTTACAGGTGGTGAAAAAATGGATGAGATAGTGATAAATGATAAACTAAAAGAAAAAGTGGAGTTGTCTATCCTGTTTGATTTCTATGGCGAGTTGCTTAAAAGCCACAACAAACACATATTTGAAGACCATATTCTCAATGATTTATCATTAAGTGAAATCGGTGAAGAGAATGGTATTAGCAGACAAGGTGTATATGACATCGTGAAACGATGTAGTAAACAGCTAAGAGAATGTGAAGATAAACTACATTTAGTTAAGAAGTTTGAAATGACAAAACAACAAGTAAGTCGTATCAAAGAAATAGCTGGAACTTTAAAAAGTTCAAATGATACGAAAGAAATTGATGTGCTCATACAATTATCAGAAAGTATATTGAATGACTTATAGAATAATATAATATGACTTAATATATAGGAGGTTTTGGCATGGCATTTGATAGCCTATCCGAAAAGCTACAGAATGTTTTTAAGAGCTTAAAAGGTAAAGGTCGTTTATCGGAAGCAGATGTAGCTACTGCCTTAAAGGAAGTTAAAATGGCTTTACTTGAAGCGGATGTTAACTTTAAGGTAGTTAAGAATTTTATTAAATCAGTACAAGAACGCGCGGTTGGGCAAGACGTAATGTCAAGTTTAACTCCAGGACAAATGGTAATCAAAATCGTTAATGATGAATTGGTTAAGTTAATGGGTTCAGAGACTACAGAGATAGCCTTTAGACCTAGTAATGAGATTACTGTCATATTAATGTGTGGTTTACAAGGAGCTGGTAAGACCACTGCAACTGCAAAACTTGCAGGCAAGTTCAAATCAAAAGGTAAAAAACCTTTATTAGTAGCATGTGATATTTATAGACCAGCAGCAATTGAACAACTTCAAATTAATGGTGATAAGCAAGGTGTTCCAGTATTCTCTATGGGAGATAAACATAAGCCAGTTAATATAGCAAAAGCTGCAATTGAACATGCTCATAAAAACAACTTAAATGTTGTTATACTAGATACAGCAGGTCGTCTTCATATTGATGAAGATATGATGAACGAATTAATTGAGATAAAAGAAAATGTTGATGTACATCAAAGTATATTAGTAGTAGACTCCATGACAGGTCAAGATGCAGTTAATGTATCTGAAATGTTTAATAATAAAATTGGTATTGATGGAGTAATCCTCACAAAGTTAGATGGTGATACAAGAGGTGGTGCTGCACTTTCTATTCGTGCAGTAACTGGTAGACCTATTCTATATGTTGGTGTGGGGGAAAAGCTTTCTGATATAGAGCAATTCTATCCAGAACGCATGGCTTCAAGAATTCTTGGTATGGGCGATATTCTAACTCTAATAGATAAAGCTCAAGTAGATTTTGACGAATCAAAAGCGAAAGAATTGGAGCGAAAAATTAAGAAAGCTGAATTTGATTTTAATGATTACTTAGATCAAATGCAGCAAATTAAAAAAATGGGTGGTATTTCAGATGTAATGAAAATGATTCCTGGTATGGGAAATCAACTAAAAGACGTTGAAATAGACGAGAATGAATTGGCAGGAGTAGAAGCAATTATATACTCTATGACCAAAGAAGAACG
>JAEWHU010000135.1 GCA_023387635.1 Bacillota bacterium | reverse complement strand
CGGTATAACCTACAATAACCTGACTTTCATTTAATACTCTTATGGCTTTTCCAGTTAACTGCTCATATTCACCAGGTCCAATTCCAACTACATATATTTTATTCAATGATAATCCTCCTCTTATTTAAAGCTAACGCTAATGTCATACCTTCCCCTACCGTCTTTTGTAATATTAATTTACCATTATTACTGCTAAGTACTGCCCCACGTTCACATACATTACCCACCCCAGTAATACTACGTACAAAATCGGATTCTCTAAAATCGCCTTGTACCATACTAAGTTCTTCTTCAGAATAGGTAATAAACTTCCAGTTATATTTCTCTGATAAATATTTTATTGCAGGTTCATCTTTTTTTAGTTCTATACTTGCAATACTTGCTACAGCTTCCATTGATATATTTAATTTATGAAGCTCTTCTATTACAAATTTCTCTAACTTAAATTCATCTGTTCCTTTTCTACAACCAATTCCAAGGCATACTATTTTAGGTATTAATCTAAGTGTGTTGGAATCACTTTTACCTTTCTCATATATAGTAATCTCTATTTTTTTATTATTACTTTTATCATCAAATGTAATGCCAGTTGGTAACGTTCCTTCTATAGGTAATTCACTAATTAAAGTTATTTGTTTTCCTTCTAGTAAGTCTACTGATATTTCCTTTGCCTTGACTCTGTTGCTAATGATTAATTCGTTTTGCTTAGCAAAAACATCAACAGCAAATACTTGATTTATATCTGTTGCAGTAGATATAATGGGGATTCCTCCTGTTATATTAGCAACCTCATGTGCTAGGTTATTTCCTCCACCTACATGTCCAGAAAGAAGAGGTATGACATAGCTTCCTAGCTCATCAACAGATATTACTGCAGGATCTGAATATTTATCTTTTACAAAAGGTGCTATAGCTCTTACTGCAATACCACAAGCCCCTATAAATATCAATCCATCACAGGAATGAAACCGTTTGTCCGTCCATAGGTTAAGTGATTCTTCTATTGGATGTAATCCATATTCATGGCAATACTTTGTAGAGCTATATCCTTCACAATCATAACCATTTTGTTTTAGTCTCATTAATAAGGTTTGATTTAACTTACTACCAGCTCTTGTAAAACTAATTAGATATAGTTTCATTACAACGGCCTTCCCACTCTATATTCTGTTGTAAATGTAGAATCATAAAGTTTTGAAAAATCGTAAGTATTACCTAAAACATTACCTACAATAATTAATGCTGTTTTCGTAATGTTTTCTTTCTTAGCTGTTTCAGCCAAAGTGCCAACTGTACAAAGGAGTTTCTTCTCCTCTGGCCAAGTTGCTTTATATACAATTGCAGCTGGTGTATCACTAGCATAGCCACCTTCTATAAGTTCGTGAGATAATTCATCTAGCATTCCAGTACTAAGGAATACAACCATTGTTGCTTGATGAGAAGCTAATTTCTTAATTTCTTCTTTTTCTGGAACTGGTGTGCGACCAGCCATTCTTGTGATGATTACTGTCTGAGATACATTAGGTAGAGTGTATTCAAGATTTAAACTAGCTGCTGCTCCACAAAAAGAACTTACACCAGGACAAACATCAAATTCAATCCTATTCTCCCTTAATAAATCCATCTGTTCTCTAATTGCACCATAGATAGAAGGATCACCAGTATGAAGTCTTACTGTCATAAACCCCTTTTCCTCTGCATCCATCATGGTTTGAATCACTTCTTCAAGATTCATATACGCACTATTATAAACTTTACAATCTTCTTTTTTATAATCCAATAATTTTGGATTCACTAAAGAACCTGCATAGATAATTACATCTGCTTCTTGTAATAAACGGTATCCTCTAAGTGTTATTAAATCTTCCGCTCCTGAACCTGCTCCTACGAAATGTACCATAACATATCCTCCACACCTTTAGATTTTCCAAGTAACCCTAACTGATTGGAAAAGGTTATTACTCCAATTTTTAAGTTATCGTATGATCTTTTGTTCATATGATACTGTATTTTATTCATAATAAGACTCATGGTCTTATCTAGTAATCCATTTTGTTTTATATATTCTAATGCTTCTTCTGTTGTATTAGAACTCATAATTTGATTTAGTAAACTAATATCTCCTCCTGCAAGTAATGCATATGCTGTTAATATTTCCATTCTAGCATCGCCGTGCTTAGAGTGGGTATTCATTATCCCTCCAGCTAGCTTAATAAGTTTACCTATATGACCTACAAGTATCATTCCCTCCATGCCTTCTTTAACAGCATAATCAATGGTATCACCTATATAATTACTACATTTAATTGACTTCTCTAAGTTAAGATGAAGCACATCTTTTGCAAAGTCTTCCCCATAATTACCTGGAGTTACAAGCAGATAATTTATACCAGCTGCTGCTTGCATTCTAATTTCAAGGTGAATTGTTTCTCTTATGGAGTCTTCACTCATAGGCTCAACAATGCCAGTTGTACCAAGAATTGATATTCCACCAATTATTCCAAGCCTAGGATTAAATGTCTTTTTAGCGATTTCTATTCCTTCTGGAATAGAGATAGTAACTTTAATTCCAAAGGGGTAGTCACATTCTTCTAACACTTCTTCTATGGCATCTCTTATCATTTTGCGTGGAACTTTATTAATTGCAGGTTCACCAATCTCTTGTTCTAATCCTTTTTTAGTTACTCTACCAACTCCAATTCCACCCTCTAATATAATTCCCTGTTCTTTTGTTTTTTCAACCAATGCATATACCATGATACCATTGGTTACATCCGGGTCATCTCCACTATCTTTTTTAATTCCACAATAAGCTCTATCTTTTTGGAAAGTTCCTTCAAGAACCTCTAGATGAAGCATTGTTCCTTTTGGTGTCATAAGTGATATAGTCTCTATATTTCTTTGGTATAATAACATATAGGTAGCTGCTTTTGCGGCTGCTGCTGCACAAGAACCTGTTGTATATCCAAATCTTAATTTCTTATTGTCTTTTACAATATATTCATCCATACTTTATACTCCTAATGTTATTTATACTAAACTTATATACTATACTGTATATTAATATAGACTATGATGTTTATTTTCCATATTTATTTACTCTAATTAGTCTTAAAAAATTTAAAAAAAGCCTTATAGTCAATTGAACTATAAGGCAGTATAATCTCTATATTTATTAAAAAATGGGTACCAAAAGAATACCCATATTCCTATGAGTCACCCACATAAATATAGCCTCTTCCGTCCTCACAGAATTGCTACTAGACAAATTTAGGCAGGTCTTCTGACTTATACCTCAT
>JAEWHU010000118.1 GCA_023387635.1 Bacillota bacterium | reverse complement strand
TGGATAATATAGTTGTAAATTATTCTTTTTACAAGCTTTTTCCATGCTATCTCTTAATGAGGAATTTGATGCAACACCTCCTGCAAGCGCAACTTTATCCATTCCATAATGTTTTGCCGCAGCAATTGTTTTAGTAACCAATGCATCTACTACTGCCTCCTGAAAGGAAGCTGCAATGTCAGCTTTATTTACTTCTTCATTTTTCATTGCACAAGAATTAATATGATTTAATACTGCAGATTTAACACCACTAAAACTAAAATCAAAAGGTGAACCTTCTATATTAGCACGTGGAAATGATATCTTATCTTTATTACCATCTTTTGCAAGTTTATCTACCTTTGGACCACCTGGATAGCCAAGACCAATTGCTCTTGCAACTTTATCAAACGCTTCTCCTGCTGCATCATCCCTTGTCTTACCAATAATTTCATATACTCCGTATTCTTTTACTAATACTAAATGAGTATGCCCTCCCGATACTATTAAACATAGAAATGGTGGTTCTAAATCAGGATGCACAATAAAGTTGGCAGAAACATGACCTTCTATATGGTGCACTCCAATTAGAGGTTTCTTTTTTGCATAACTAATCGCTTTTGCTTCCGCTACCCCTACTAACAATGCGCCTACTAAACCCGGACCATATGTTACTGCTACGGCATCTATCTCATCTAATGTAACCTCCGCTGTTTCTAGGGCTTCTTTAATTACTTGATTAATTTTTTCTATATGTTTTCTAGAAGCTATCTCTGGTACTACTCCACCATATAAAGTATGAAGAGCAATTTGCGAAGATATTATATTAGATAATACTGTTCTCCCATTTTTAACTACCGCTGCTGCAGTCTCATCACAAGAAGATTCGATTGCTAATATTACAATATCCTTTTCCATTTATTTCACTATGCCTTTCCTACTAAGTCCTATCCTATGATACGGACTTATTTATAAATTATTGATTATCATTTAAGTTTATCTCTTTTGTTGGTTCCCATCCTAGAATCTTCCATTGTCCATCTTTATCTTTTCGCAGGATGTACTTTTGATAGATTTTGGTATAATCAGCTCCTTCTTTTAATGAACTAGAGGTAACCACACTAGCGAAACTTTCATCATTTTTATCCCAGTAATTAATATCTCCATTACTTTGAACGGAATAATTCATTATCGTTCTACTTGCCTTTCGATAAGCTGTTATCTCCGTTTTTAAATCAATTAAAAACTTATCATTTGGATTATTATTTATTAATTCTTCGTCAAGTAATGCACGTTGTACCTGAGATAGTTTATCTATATCTTCATCTTTCAAGTCTTGATTATACAAACATTTTGTTATACGACTATAAAGCTTTACTACTTCTCTTGGGGTTGAAGGATAATTATTCTCTAAGTCTTTTGCTAATAGCTTATCAAATTCACTGTTGTTTTCGGAATCCATTCTAAAAAGTGGTTTTGTGCTTGTACGAATAAAATAGTAAGATACAATTATAACAAGAAATAATATAGCCATAACTATAATGGTTTTCTTATTACTTTTCTTTGATTTACTCATAATAATCTCCATTCTGCCGACACGCCTCGAATTTGGGCATCCGCACAAATTTGTAAAGTGAACGAAAAGCACATATCATGCTGTTCGCTGGTTGAAATACTTTTTTTACAGAGTCCTCGTAATACTTCTTATTCTTCATCAAAGCTTAAAACAACACTCTTCCCATCTTTCCCAGCCTTTGCATTGGAGAATATAGCCCTCGTATCCTCCATGAATTCTTCTGGTCTTACTAGGGACGGACTATAATGAGTTAGCCATAATTCTTTTACATTTGCTGTTTTTGCTAATCTAGCTGCATCATAAAAGGTCATATGTTTATGCTCTATGGCTTTATTATCTTTATCTTTTTCACCATACATTCCTTCGCAGATAAACAAATCGGCCTCGGAGGCTTGTTCTGCTATTACTGGTACTGGTCTTGTATCCGTACAATATGTTACTTTTAAACCTCTTCTTTGTGGTCCTAGAACCATATCAGGTGTATAGGTGATATCATTTACTGTTATCTCATTTCCCTTTTGAAGCTTATTCCAATATTCTTTCGGTATATTATTCTCTAAAGCCTTTTCAACTAAAAATCTTCCACTTCGTTCAATTTTTATATTGTATCCATAGCAAGTAACATTATGATTTACTTTAAATGCTTCTATAATATATCCGTTTAATCTTATTTCTTGTATAGGTGAATTTAATTCAATAAAATTCAGTTCAAAAGGAAGTTCTGGAGCTATAATACGCAATGCATTAACAACTCTTTCAAGCCCTTTTGGTCCTATCATTGTGACCGGTTCTTTTCTATCCGCATTACCCATGGATAATAGCAGGCCTGGTAACCCACTAATGTGATCCCCGTGATAATGGGTAAAACATATGATATCGATTGGATGAAAACTCCATCCTTTTTCTTTTATAGCAATCTGTGTGCCCTCACCACAGTCAATTAGTAAACTAGAACCATTATATCTTGTCATAAGTGATGTAAGCCACCTGTTTGGTAATGGCATCATTCCACTTGTTCCAAGTAAACAAATATCTAACATATATTTTCCTCACTTACTTCTTTTGCGTTCTTTCTTAATTTTTCATCTTAGAATTTTATTATTATCATATTAGCATAAGATATTTTTTTATTCAAGACAAGATCCTGGCAAAGCTAGCCAAAAAAATAGTTATGGTATATTAAAAGATTTATATCAGTCTTTTATCATTCCATAACTACTTTATTTATAAAACTTCTTTATTATAAAACTTCTTTCTTTTTAACAATTTCAATTGGAATCTTAAAATTAGATACCATTTGATTATAGCATTCTTCACATATATTGAATTTATGAATTTCAAGATCATGCTCTGAGAAATAACCCCATTCTTTTGCGGCTTCGAACATATCTTCCATGAATACGCCTTGCTCCATTAATACTATTTTCCCGCAAACATTGCAGATAAGTTTTTTTGAGCTTGGTGACTTTTTTCTGTTCTTGTCCATTCCTCATTCCTCCTGCTACCCTGCCTACCACTACTTTTATTATAACGTTATGAACACCTTTTTCACAGTGGGAATTAATGTATCTTTCCTATTATGTGCGCTATGATTGTTCAGCCTCATTATACCACATAATTAAAGCATCCTCTGTCGGTTCTTCATAAAAGTTCTTACGTATTCCAGCATCCTTAAATAAGAGACTATGATATAGATGTATAGCATTTTTATTACTAACTCGGACTTCAAGAGTAAATTCCTCTAACCCCTTTTGTTTTCCTAATTCTAATAACCTTTGTAACATCTTTCTTCCTAATCCATTATTACGACTTTCTTTCCTAATGGCTACATTATTAATTTGACCTTCCCCTACAACACCCCATAATCCACAATATCCAAGTATCCTGCCCTCTTCTTCTACAACTAAGTAAATATTATTGGTATCTTTTATAGAAGAAAGAAAACTACCAGCACTCCAAGGTTTTGAAAAAATACTACATTCTATATCGCAGACAGCAGGTATATCTTCTTCTTTCATTTCACGGATTATCATATTTCGCCTCATTTCTCCTTAGCTTTTGCGTATATCAAGTTTGTGGTTGCAACGCAAACACTAACTTGTTACCCCATTTTGTTTCTCAAGTAATTCCCTCTCTGCTTGTGATAATCTAAGGTATATTGGTTCAAATTCGTCTGCATTAACCACTTTTCCTTGTTTATAATATAGTATACCAAGGGTGCCAAGTGCACCTGCTCTTTGTTTTAATAAATGATTTGGTGCAAATGTGAATGGTACTGTAAGTAGTTCTTCTAATACAGTTTTATACACTTCAACACCATCACCTAGAAAAATAACACTTCTTCCTAACTTATTTACTTCACTTACAATATCAGTTATCTCTACAGCCATTTGAGGAGCAATGGTTACGTATTCATCTTCCTTGAATTCATATAGGCCTGTATATACTTGATTACGCCTAGCATCCATTATTGGACAGATGATATCAGATGTTTTATATAAGTTAAATCCCAATGCATCTACCGTTGGAACACTAATAATTGGTTTATTAAGGGCAAGTCCGAGCCCCTTGGCTGTAGAAGCTCCTATCCTAAGTCCAGTAAACGACCCTGGCCCAGCTGCTACTGCAATCCCATCTATCTCATTTATATCAAGTTCTATCATTGATGCCATAGCATCAATCATTGGAAGTAATGTTTGAGAATGTGTTTTCTTATAATTTATAGTATATTCTGCTATTAAATCGCTTTCTGTTACAATTCCAACAGACGCTACTAATCCAGAACTATCAATCGCTAATAATTTCATTTTAATACCCATTGCATTCACATCTGCTAGTTGATGTGATTCTGCCACTATCGTGGCATCCTTTCTCTTAATCTCTTTCAACCCTTTACCTCTAACTATCAATCTATTTTATACTTCATCTATAGATTCAATAGTTATGTTACGATAGTCATACCCTTTGCTTAAATCTTTTTCTATGGTAATAACTTTTCTTTTCTTTGGTAATAGTTCTTTAATCAGATTTGACCATTCAATTAGACAAACTCCTTCGCCATAAAAATAATCTTCATAGCCAATTTCTTCCATTTCTTCAATGTCTTCAATTCGGTACACATCGAAATGATAAAAAGGTACTCTTCCTTCTTCATACACTTGTACTATGGTAAATGTAGGACTATTTACAGTTTCTTTGATGTCAAGACCCACAGCAAATCCTTGGGTAAATACTGTCTTACCGGTTCCTAAATCACCAAGAAGACAATACACATCACCGGCTTTTGCCGTTTCTCCTAACTGTTTACCTAACATAAAAGTATCTTCCATCTTATAACTTTCTATTATCATAAATAATTCCTCATATACAATATTTTACGGTTCTTACTTCATTCTTATCTTATTTGCAATTATATCAGATTGATATCAAAAAACAAGTATAGGTTTTATAGGCAAAAAGGAAAATGCAGTCTTAAAATCAAGATACATTTTCCTTAATATTTATAGTATTCTTCTAACTCCTTTATAGGTGTAATACCCAACTACACTGATAAAGATACCTTTTACTAAGTTAAATGGTGTTATACCATATAGTATTAGTGTAAATTTATCATTTATACCTGGTATCATAGTGGCTGCTGCTAATATTCCATCCATACCCCCGTACAAATTTGCATACATAGGTACTAATACGAAATAATTCATAATAAATCCAATAATTGTCATACTAATTGTTGCTAGAGCAAAAGTCATAAGTGTTTTATATTTTCCAGTCAGCTTACGAATAAAAATACTTGCTGGTACTACGTAAGCCACACTTATAATAAAGTTGGCAAGTTCTCCAACAAATGCAGTCTTTGATGCCGTAATGGCTTTAATTAAATTTTTGATTAATTCTATCAGAACCCCAGCCATTGGCCCATAGCTAAAGGCTCCCACAATTGCAGGTATATTACTAAATTCCAATCTCAAAAATCCAATAAAAGGTGGTGATTCCAATAACATAAGAACATATGCTAATGCTGACAATAATCCAATAAACACTATTTCTTTTGTGGTAAACCTTCTTTTCTTTTTTTCATTAACTAGCCTCTTATTTTGTTTTTGTGTTACTAATTCCATATTTTTCTCTCCTTTCAATAATGACAAGGAAAATTCTTGGTTTGTTATGTGTTATTGCTATTGCCTAATGGAATATTCCATTATGTAAATAGTCGGCACTTAAGCTTACTAAAAACACAAAAAAAATCCCGATCAATAGGATCGAGACAATGTAAGCAATAGGTTACTTCACGTAACTTTTAAGGAGTAGCTAAATTAGATACTCTTTCTTCTCACATCCAGACTTTACTGTCGGTTTTGGAATTACACCAAATCAACTAATTATACATAATGCATAAACAGCATCTAGTATATTAGGTCGCGGACTTTACCGCCGGTCGGGAATTTCACCCTGCCCCGAAGAACTTCCTTTAAAATATTAAGTTTCATATTAATATTCTACTATTAAACTTATCTTTTGTCAATAACATGGCATGTATTTATTTACCAATCTGCTAAAACTTAATAAATAGTAATTTAAATTATTTGGTGTATGAAAAGAAAAATCTGTTTATAGTTCACAATTCAATTCAAGATAGGGAGAAATTATATATTTCTCCCTATCGCATTAATATTAATTTAATATCCATAGATTCTTGTTAGAATCTCCTGTATATTCTTTTCAAAATCTATACCTATTACATCCATACCACGAATACGCAGAAACTGATAAGAGCCATGAACTGGAATGCTCCATTGTTCAAGAGAATACTTTCCATAACTTGGAAGACCAAGTATTAATGAAAAGATTTCTCCTTCCGTTAAATTAGTAGTAACTTGGGGTAGTATTATATTTAGTAAATCATTAAGTTCTATAATATTTAACCCTTTCACTTTATTAAATACTTGCTCAAGAACTCTTCTTTGTCTAGCTGTCCGCTCAAAATCAGTACCAACGTAACGATTTCTTGCATAACCTAACGCCTGTTTTCCATTTAAGTTGTACTCTCCTGCCTCTATAATAATATCTTTATCTTCATCATCATTAAGTAATATATTTTGTCCCTTAATATAATCATTCATAACTTTAATTTCTTCTTGTTTAACATTAATATTTACACCACCAACCGAATCTATTACATCCATAAAAGCAAAAAAATTAATACTTACATATCTATCAATATCAATTTTAAAATTCTGCTTTATTGTATCCATTAATAGCTTTGCTCCACCATTTGCATAGGCAGTATTAATACGATTATTTTTTTCTTTCCCTGGAATTTTTATATAGATATCTCTTAAAATAGAAGTAGCTACTATTTTTTTTGTCTTCTTGTTAATAGATACCACTATCATAGCATCGGAACGACCTCTATCATCTTTACTTCTTGTATCACTACCAATTAACAAAATATTACAAACATTCTTATCACTTACTATTGAAGTACTATTATTCTCCATATTACTACGTATCCTAGATTCAATTAAATCAATCTCTTCTTTCTTTGAATCCGGCCCCTCTGATATTTCCTCAGGGTCTACCACTTCTTCAATATCACTTTCAATATTTAGTCCATCCTCTAAGTCATTAGTAGTTATAATATTCATTTTCGTTATATAACTCTTAACAAATATGTATGATGTACTTACAAACGCAAGAATGACTAATACAATAACAGAAACAATAAATACCCACTTTTTACTATGAATTATCTCGTTTTTTTTCATATGTCCTCCATAATGAATAATCATATTTGTCCAAAGCAGATATTCACGGTCCGCTTCGCTACTTACCCATAACTTTATACCCGTTACACAGGTATAAATATTACTTCCATTATGAACTATATTCTTAGTAATATCTACCATAATATAATTTATATTTTTTCTGAACTTTATTAAGTACAACCCTAATATAGGACACTTCCCAGTAAGAGCTTTTATCAACTAACCCTGGATATATACTCGTTATTTAGTAATTTCTCACCATTTTCATAAAAAATTTGTTTTGTAATATGTGGCGCAAACTTTCTGCTTATAATTTCATAAGATTCTTTCATAGTAGGAACTCGTAAAGTATCAGAATGAGAATCAGTAGCTATAAAATGTACCAGCTCATTTCCAATCAATTGCTTACAATAGTTTGCACTTTTACTAAATACATTCCCAAGTACGCTAGCACTGTTCATTTGCATACATACACCTAATTGTATTAATTCATATATATCAGAATAATTAAGATAGAGGCAATCATACTTTTCAACTTGAGATAGAATTGGATAGTATCCATGAATCAATAACCGATGCAATCCTATCTTTAGCATTTTATATTCAATAGAACTAGAAAACGAAACAAGTACATACCTTGTCCCCGCTAATGTAAGTGCTTTATTCTTTCTTAAGTCTTCAATTAAGTCATCACTATAATATACTTCATTTCCTAATTCTATAAAAAAGTTACCACTGATTTTCTTTGCCTCTTCCCTTACTACATCTAATTTCTTATGTAATTCATGTATTGAGGGATTTACGCAACCAACTCCATAATGAGGTGTTGCTATTATCCTTCGTACTCCTTGGCTAAACGCTATTTTTAACATGTTTTTCGTTTGTAGTAAACTCATAGAACCATCATCTACACCGTACAATATGTGATTATGTATATCAATCAAATTAATCTCTCCTAATATTTTACATTTTATACCTATATAAATTATCTAGAACCCTTCCTAAAAAGAATGATTTTTATAGTTTTTAATATAATCTTTATATCTAGTCCCATTGACCAGTTATCAATATATTCTAAGTCCATTTTTGCCACTTCATCAAAATCATTAATATCATCATACTCACTAATCTGCCATAAACCAGTTAATCCAGATTTTAATGCATACCTTCTCTTATGCCTCCCTTCATATTGTATAAATTCATCTTCAGTAGGAGGTCTCGTCCCTACTAAACTAAGATCACCCTTTAAGATATTATAAAATTGAGGGAGCTTGTCCAAACTGGTTTTTCTAAGGAATTTACCAACTTTAGTTACCCTAGAATCATTGGTCATTTTATACATAAATCCACTCATCTCATTCTGAGGCATGAGCTGTTCATTTCGTTCTTTGGCATCCATAAACTTGGAACGAAATTTATAGATCCGAAACCTTCTCCCATTTTTCCCAACCCTAGTTTCTGAAAAAAATATTGGTCCTGGGGATTCTATAATAATAGCAGGAACAATAAATACAGAACATATTATTGTTATTAAGCAACCAACTACCCCACCAATGATATCTAATAATCGTTTCGTATGTAGCTGTGACACTGTAAACATTTTAGAACTAAATGTTAAAACATGATATCCACTTATTTGTTTAACTATCTTTTCATTTATCTTAAGGCCAAATGTATTTATACTAAGGTTTACGGTAACTCCCATATCTTCAAACTCCTGTATGGTTTCTTCTAGGTCCATATGCAGTTCCTGGTTGTCTGGAATATGTATAAAAACACCGTCTAAAACCACTGTTTTTGCTATCTGGGACATATTATAATAATCTGCAATTACTTCAACTCCGTCAATTTGCCTACCTACCTTGTATTTATCGATTAATGTAAGATAGGTGATATCATATGACCAGTCCATATTATGTTTTAAATTCCTTATTACTTCCTGAGCTTGGTCACTTGTTGTTACTACCATGATTTTATGTCTCAATGAACTCTTTTTATAAAATGCCAATGAAATAATCTTATAATATAATCTTCCTATGTACATTATAATTAGGTTTAATGTTATAAAACATATAAAAAACATTCTGGAAAAAGTATTTCCTGCCCTTAATAAAAACATTATTGATGTTAATGTTACAGCTAAAATATTATTTATTTTAAATACAACAATAAACTCCTCTATCATTCCCCTTGTAAATAACCTACTATAACTATCATAAATGTAATAAACCATCATATAAAGTATAAGTACAATAACACAGCTTAATCCATAGATGTTTAGTCTCCATTTACTAGTTATACCTCCAAATTGAATCCAAGTAGTCGACAAAAATGATATTAAGATACAACATAAATCTAAGACTAATAAATATCGATTAGTCAAATCCTTTCTAGTTAAGTTCATCGTATTTTACTCCTTTAATATATAATCTATTTTTCAGAGCCAGTGTTATACTTTACATGGATTGCTAGGTAGGTATCAGGTTAATTCTTAAGAATTATATAATAATATCCATTATTTAACAAGATGTGCCATATTGATTTGTCTGACTTTTGGTCGCAATATCCTTGATTTAAGTACATGATTTTTATATTTATTCTATTTAACGAGTTATTTTTTTCATGTTTTCTTGTTTTTTGAAGAATAAAACAGAAAAAGGTATAAATTCCTTTTTAGAATTTATACCTTTTTTCTGTAATATTATATTATTTACTAATTAAACTTTAACTCCATTTTATAGTTTCATAGTTAACTGAATTCTTTTTTTGGAAAGGTCCACACTCATGACTTTTACTTCAACGATATCACCCACACTAACTACATCTAATGGATGCTTAACAAATTTTTTATCTGTTAATTGTGATATATGAACTAATCCATCTTGATGAACACCAATATCTACAAAAGCACCAAAATCAATTACATTTCTTACTGTCCCTTTTAATATCATACCTTCTTTTAGATCTTTCATATCAAGTACATCGGTACGAAGTATTGGTTTTGGCATCTCATCTCTAGGATCTCTTCCTGGTTTTTCTAGTTCTTTCACTATATCAAGTAGAGTGATTTCTCCAATGCCAAGTTCTAGCGCCATGGCCTTTTTATCACTTATCATTTTACTAAGTCCACTCAATTTTCCATTTTTAATGTCTTGTGGGCTAAAGGACAACTTTTTCAATAAATTATTTGCTGCTTCGTAAGATTCTGGATGAACACTAGTACTATCCAGTGGATTATTACCATCAAGGATTCTCATAAACCCTGCACATTGTTCATATGCTTTTGGGCCTAATTTTGCAACTTTAAGTAATTCCTTACGATTTGTAAATTTACCATTTTCTTCACGATAACTTACAATGTTTTTTGCTATGGTTTTCGATATCCCTGAGATATATTCAAGTAAAGACGCTGATGCAGTATTTAAATCCACTCCAACATGGTTAACACAATCTTCTACCACACCTGTTAGTGCTTCTGATAATTTCTTTTGATTCATATCATGTTGATATTGACCAACACCAATAGATTTTGGATCGATTTTTACTAATTCTGCTAATGGATCTTGTAGACGCCTAGCAATAGATACTGCACTTCTTTGACCTACATCATACTGTGGGAATTCATCTGTTGCAAGCTTACTAGCAGAATAAACAGAAGCTCCTGCTTCATTTACAATAATGTATTGTACATTACTTTTAATTTCTTTTAACATATCAACAATAATCATCTCTGATTCTCTTGAAGCAGTACCATTACCTACTGATATTAAAGTAATACCATATTTATCTATTAAGCCTTTTACTATCTTTTTAGTTTCTTCTACTTTATTTTGAGGCGCTGTTGGGAATACAACTACGGTATCTAATACTTTACCAGTTCCATCTACAACTGCAAGTTTACAACCTGTACGGAACGCTGGGTCCCAACCTAATACTACTTGTCCAACAATTGGAGGTTGCATCAATAGTTGCTCCAAATTCTTACCAAATACTTTGATTGCTCCATCCTCAGCTTTTTCTGTTAATTCACTTCTGATTTCACGTTCTATGGCAGGAGCGATAAGGCGTTTATAACTATCTTCAATCACTGCTTTTAAGATATCTGTTACATATTTATTCTCTCTGATAATTACTTTTGTTTGTAAATATAATATTATTTTATCTTCTGGTGGTGCTATTTTTACAGTTAAAATCTTTTCGTTTTCACCACGATTTAAAGCTAAAATTCTATGTCCTGCTAACTTTGTAAGTTTTTCTTCAAAGTTATAATACATTTCATATACACTTTCATTTTTTTCATCTTTTGCTGTACTAACTATAATTCCTTCATTAAAAGTGATATTACGAATGTGTATACGATAGTCTGCTTCATCTGAAATACTTTCAGCGATAATATCCATAGCTCCAGCTATAGCTTCTTCCACTGTATTAACTTCATGGTCAGGAGATAAATAATTTATCGCTTCCTCTTCTACTGGTTTATCTATATTTTGAAGTAGGATTATATTTGCTAATGGTTCTAGTCCTTTTTCCTTCGCTATGGTTGCCCTTGTTCTTCTTTTTGGCCTGTATGGTCTATATAAGTCCTCTACAACAACTAATGTAGTTGCTGCTTCTATCTGATCACTTAATTCCTTTGTTAATTTTCCTTGTTCTGATATGCTCGCTAGAACGGATGCTTTCTTATCCTCTAGATTACGAAGATACATTAATCTTTCATGTAGGTTTCTTAATATCTCATCATCTAAAGATCCTGTTACTTCTTTTCGATATCTCGCAATAAATGGTATTGTGTTTCCTTCATCAATAAGTTTTACTGTTTGTTCCGTTTGAGATAATTTTATCCCAAGCTCATCACTTAACTGTTTTAATATATCCATATTAATCTCCATTCTGCCGTGGGAAATCCTGACTTTCACACTTTGTGAATCTGTGCTGACTGTAACACTATATTCTTTATATAATAGCACTGAAAACCTTTTTTTTCAAGTATTTGTGCACAGGCCATTCTACTATTGTTCACTATTTTCTATCATCTTATATAAATTTCTAGTAAAATATCTAGTATATAATGTTCTTAACATTCTGTGTAACTAACCCTCTTTTATTTTTTATAAATTAAATAAGAGGATGGATTTCTATGAGATCCACCCTCCAACTTAATAAATAGCTATAATATCAATTCTATGTATATTTAAGCTAAACTGAATTTATCATGAACTGCATTCATTGCTTTATCCACATGTTCTTCATCAATAAGTACTGTTATTCTTATTTCAGAAGTTGATATCATTTTAATATTAACTCCTACATCATACAATGATTCAAACATCTTTGCTGCAACTCCTGGATTAGACATAATTCCAGCACCTACAATAGATACTTTTGCAACGGATTTTTCCACATCAATCTTTTGACATTTTAGACTACCTTCTCTATGGCGTTCTAGAATTTCTACTGCTTCCTCTACATTATCTTCTGATACCGTAAAACTAATATCTTTTGTTCCATCACGTCCAACGGATTGAAGAATGATATCTACATTAATATTATATCTTGCTAAATGATTAAATAATTTAAATGCTACTCCTGGTCTATCTTCTAAACCAATAACAGCTATACGTGCAGTATTCTTATCCGATGCAACACCACTAACTAACATTTTTTCCATGGTAACTTCCTCCCTCACTGTTGTTCCTTCTGAATTATTTAGGCTTGAACGTACCACAAGCTGGACTCCATATTTTTTTGCCATTTCTACGGATCGATTGTGTAGTACTCCAGCACCAAGGGATGCCAGTTCTAACATTTCATCGTAGGTTATTTCTTCTAATTTTCTAGCACCTGAAACTTTTCTTGGATCTGCTGTATATACTCCATCTACATCGGTATATATTTCACAAACATCTGCATGAAGTGAAGCTGCTAGTGCAACTGCAGTTGTATCTGAACCACCTCTTCCAAGTGTGGTATAATCATCATATTGATTGATTCCTTGAAAACCAGTAACTATAACAATTTTTTTACTAGCAAGCTCATTTCTTATTCGTTCTGTATCCATACGTTTTAGTCTAGCATTACCATATACAGGTGTTGTATGCATAGCTACTTGAAATGCATTTAAAGAGATAGCTGGAACTCCTAAAGCATCTAGTGCCATCGCCATTAAAGATACAGAGATTTGCTCTCCTGTTGTAAGTAGCATATCTAATTCTCTCTTTGATGCATTTGGGTTTATTTCTTTTGCCTTTGCTAATAAAATATCTGTTTCTTTGCCCATGGCAGATAATACTACTACAACCTCATTACCTTTTTTATACTCTTCCACACATCGTCTAGCAACATTATATATTCTTTCTTTATCAGCTACGGATGTTCCTCCAAACTTTTTAACTATAAGCATATACAGCCTCCTACTTGAATAATTAATTATGACTTATAATTAGTAAAATCTACAAAACTCTAGTTGGCATATTTAACTACCAAGGCTCATGCGATTTATTCTATTCTTTTATGCCGAATAATTTAATTATCATTTCATAACCATTTTGAGTAACATTATTACTTAATTTTGCATCCTTTTCATTATAATACAGTTCGTTTGTTATTTCATTGGTACTGTCATATAATAAATAGGGTACAGGGGAGCTAGTATGAGTTCTTAGATGTATTGGAGTTGGATGATCTGGCATTACTAATAGCCTGTAATCTACTTTTTTACTATCTAATTCTTCTCTTACTATTCTTATAACACGCTCATCTAAATACTCGATGGCTTTTACTTTGTTATCAATATTACCTTGATGCCCCATCTCATCAGGCGCCTCTACATGAATATATACAAAATCATTATCATTGTCAATCAATTCTCTAATAGCAGCCATAGCTTTTCCTTCATAGTTGGTATGAAGTGTTCCATCTGCTCCTTCTACTTGTACCACCTTCATGTTAGCACCCACTGCAATTCCTTTCAGTAAATCAACAGCAGATATCATAGCACCTGTTTTACCATATTTCTCATAAAAATCCATAAGTGCCGGTTTGGTTCCAGCTCCCCAAAACCATATAGAATTAGCCTTATTAAGTCCTTTTTTAGCTCTTTCTATATTGATTGGATGATTATTTAATATATCATAACTTTTTTTCATCATAGTTTTTAGGTTTGTATCTTGTGGAAGATATAAATCTATCACTTTTCCTAGTATATCATGAGGCGGTGTTAATTCTACCACACTTCCATTATCCCATATTGTTAAGTGTCTATAACTAGTACCTGTGTAAAATTGATATGTATCATTGGCTAATACACTTTTCACTGCTTCTAATAATATCTCCGCTTCTTTTGTACTAATTTCACTTGAACTATGATCGATTATCGTTTTCTCTTCATAAGGCAAATCATCTTCAGACAGTGTAACAAGATTGCATCGTATAGCAATGTCAGAATCCTTCATATCCACACCAATGCTAAGTGCTTCAAGTGGAGAACGTCCAGTATAATACTCTTTTGGATTATAACCTAATACAGACAAATTAGCAGTATCACTTCCAGGACTCATACCATTTGGTATAGTATGGCATAGTCCTATTTCTGATTTCTTTGCTAATTCATCTAAGGTTTTAGTTGTTGCATATTCAAGTGGTGTTTTATTATCTAATACTGCTAATGGCTCATCAGCCATACCGTCCCCTAATATTATAATATATTTCATATTTTACACCCATCGCATATCGCAGACTTGTCTGCGATACTGCCACATATAAAAAAAGTGAAAGAATCACATCGTGGCAACCTTTCTAAATATATATTTTCTTTCACTTTACCCTCATTTCTGCGCTGCTTTTTGCGCATGTCAAGTTTGTGGTTGCATCGCAGACACAAACTTGCTCTATAAAATTTTTAATCAAATACAACACGTATTGAATTAATAACACCATTTAACTTTTCTATTTTTTCACGATAAATTTCTTCACTTAATAAAGCTGTGACAAATCCATATTCATTATCAATACCATCTACATGAACTTCTTCAACTTCACCAAATTCTTCATGTACCTTGCTAATTGTTTCATTGTCTTTTTCCATACGAATTAAGAATTTGTATTTCGCATGTGTTTTATGAGATAATTCTAATTTCTTACTGCTCCATATTGTCATTATATTGGTTCCAATATGTTTTGCTGCATCTACTACATCAGCAACTACTGCACTGGCTGTAGGAAGTTTTCCTGCTCCACTTCCATAAAACATAACGTCGCCAATCACATTTCCTCTTACGAAAATACCATTAAAGACATCATTTACACTATATAATGGATGATTTGGTCTTATTAGCATTGGAGCTACCATGGCATATACATGATCACCATCTTTTTTACTAGTACCAAGTAATTTAATACTTGCACCTAATGCTTTTGCATATTTAATATCTATATCTGTTATTTTACTAATTCCTTCGGTATAAATATCTTCAAAGTCTACTTGCATACCAAAAGCTAACGATGATAGAATTGCGATTTTTCTACATGCATCATAACCTTCCACATCCGCCTCTGGGTTTCTTTCAGCATATCCTTTTTCTTGAGCTTCTTTTAAGGCTGTAGAAAAATCAAGACCTTCATTACTCATTTTGGATAAGATGTAGTTTGTGGTACCATTTAATATACCAGTAATTTCTTCAATTTCATCCGCTGTTAAGGATTGATTTAAAGGTCTTATAATTGGAATTCCTCCACCAACACTTGCTTCAAATAAGAAGTTAACATTATTCTCTTTTGATAACTTAAGAAGATAAGCTCCATGTTTTGCTACTAATTCTTTATTGGAGGTACAAACGCTTTTACCACTAAGTATGGATTCCTTTACAAATGTGAATGCTGGCTCAACTCCGCCCATTACTTCAACAACTATAGATACTTCCGGATCATTCTTAATTATATTAAAGTCATGAACTATTTTTTCTTGTATCTTATCTCCTGGAAAATCCCTTAAATCAAGTACATACTTAACATTAATTTCTTGACCACATCTTTTACTTATACTATCTCCATTTAGGTTAATGACTTCAACAACTCCTGAACCTACTGTACCATATCCTAATATTGCTATATTTATCATACTAATACTCCTTCCAATACAAAATTGAATTGATTTTTAATTCAATTTTGAAAAATCTTAATTTCTGACACTAACTATTCTCTTGCTAATATTTTTACATAATGTATGCCAACTATTTTTTCTATTTCACTAAAAACTGTAGATGTATCTGTTATGTGACCTGGAATCTCAACACTAATGGTCAAAGATGCAATTCCATTCAATGGAATCGTCTGGTGAATGGTTAAGATGTTGGCTTCGTTCTTTGCTAGGTTATTTAAGACACTAGACAATATCCCAGGTTTATCATCTACTTGAAGCATAAAGGTTATGGTTTTACCTTTTGCATTTTCATGAAATGGAAAAATATCATCTTTATATTTATAAAAAGAACTTCTACTTATTCCAACAATGTCGGCAGCTTCTTGCACTGTGGCAATCTTTTCAGAATCTAACAATCTTTTCGCTTCAACAACTTTTAATAGCACTTCAGGAATCGCTTTCTTCTTAACTATGAAATATTTACTTTCGTCCATATTTTACCTCATTTCTGCAGAGATTTTTGCGCATATCAAGTATGTGGATGCAGCGTAGGCACATACTTGCTAAGTGAATTATTTGAAAAATCTTTCACTTTTCCCTTAACCTTTATTCTCACTTCATAGCATCTATGTATGCGTGCCAAAGACACATGTCACTGATAGAAAGATATGTTATCACACTTTATCATGTTTTGCAACCAATCTTTTTGAATAAATATTGGTAATATTACAGATATATATAAAAAGAACTTATTAATTTGCATAATAAGTTCTTTTTATATATATTTATTCATTGATTTTTTCTATTATTGATTTGCAATAAAGCTTTCAATACGTAGCTTTTCTGCTTCAGAAATAATACCATCATGATCTAATAACACTAACATTCTACCGTTAATATTCGCAACTGCTTTCATATATGCAGTATCCGGACCTTTTACAATGATAGGTGTTTCACTAATATTTGATGCTGGTATCTCAAGTATTTCTTTTACTTCATCTACTTCATAAGCCATCAGAATATTATGAGATTTAGTAATAATAAGTTTCGTATTATCGTCTAACTCTCTTTCAGGTAAGCCAAATTTTTTACGTAAGTTAAATACTGGTATAATATCTCCACGTAGATTGATAATCCCTCGGATATAAGTTGGAGCATTTGGAATGCGTACCAAATCAACATACTTTTCAATAGCATTTACTAACATGATATCTAATCCATATTCTTCATCACCTAATTTAAATATTACTTGTTTTGTTTGCTTTCCTTGAACAGCACTCATAATCTCCATATTAATCTCCATTCTGCCAATACAAAAGTGAATTGTATACCCTTCCTTAGTCGCTTATCCTTCGCTCTCACCTTGTGAATTTTTTAAACTATTCCATTTTAAATACTCATTGATAAATGGATCTAGGTTACCGTCTAGTACATGGCTTGCATTACCAACTTCAGCATTAGTTCTATGATCTTTTACTAAAGTATATGGTTGCATTACATAAGATCTGATTTGATTTCCCCAACCATTCTCTTTTATTTCACCACGAATATCCGATACTTTATTCTCATTTTCTTGTTTCTTTAATAAATAAAGTTTTGCTTTTAACATCTGCATCGCTTTATCTTTATTCTGGAACTGAGAACGTTCATTTTGACATTGCACTACGATACCTGTTGGAATATGTGTAATACGTATAGCAGAAGAGGTTTTATTAACATGCTGGCCTCCTGCTCCACTAGAACGATACGTATCAATTCTTAACTCAGTTTCGTCAATTTCTATACCTGTATCCTCTTCAATATCCGGCATTACATCACAAGATGCAAAAGAAGTTTGCCTTTTTCCTGCTGCATTAAATGGAGATATTCGAACAAGTCTGTGAACACCACGTTCTGCCTTTAAATGTCCAAAAGCATTCATCCCATTTATCTGCATAGTAATTGTTTTTAAACCTGCTTCTTCTCCATCTAAAAAATCTAATATTTCGGTACTATATCCTTTTTTATCTGCCCATTTTTGATACATACGACTTAGCATACTAACCCAGTCACAACTCTCTGTTCCCCCTGCACCTGCATGTAATGTAAGGATGGCATTATACTTATCATACTCTCCCGACAACAAAGTGCTAAGTCTTAATGTATCAAACTTTAATATAAACCTATCAAGGCATTCTTTTATTTCATCAATTAATGATTCATCATTTTCTTCATATCCCATTTCAAGTAAAGTTTGAATATCTTCAAATTCACTAACTAAACTCTCATACTCCTCGATGACATCTTTAATATTTTTTAATTCTTTTACATATTCGGAAGCCTTAGTTTGATCATTCCAAAAATCAGGCTCTTCCATAATATGTTCTATAAGTTCAACGCGCTCCTTTTTATTCACTAAGTCAAAGTGAATCCCCCACTTCGATTAATGGTTTTTCATAGGTAGCTAACGTTAACTTAAAATTATCTAATTCGACCACAAAACTCACCTCTTTCGTTGCAATTTTATATTCTATATTCTACTCAAGGTAAGTATTTATAAATATTATTTATACTTAGTTATTCTTACCATGGCAATATTTATACTTACTACCGCTTCCACATGGACATGGATCATTTGGTTGAACCTTTTTAGTTGCTCGTTTTACAGGGCCTTTCGCTACAGAATCATCTTTATTGGTTCCAGTCACTTTAGCAACCTGTTCTCTTTCAACCTTTTGTTCAATTCTTACATGCATTAATGCTTTTACTGTATCTTCTCTTATAGCATTTATCATTTCATCAAACATTTCAAAGCCCATAAACTTAAACTCAACAAGTGGGTCCCTTTGACCGTATGCTTGTAAGCCAATACCTTGACGTAATTGATCCATATCATCGATATGATCCATCCATTTTCTGTCTATTACTCGAAGTAATATTACACGTTCCACTTCTCTTAAATGTTCTATCTCAGTAAAATCAGCTTCTTTTTCTTCATAAAGCTTTACAGCATCTTCTTTTAGTGTTTGAATTAAAGCATTCTTTTTCATATTCTTAATATTATCATTTTCAATTGATATTTCATCAAGTGGAATGATTGGTAATAATACATTGCTTAATTCAACTAAATCCCACTCTTCAGGAGAACTGTCTTCACTAATTGTTTTATTAACTGCATCTTCAACGGTATCTGTAATCATCTTAAGGATTGAATCTCTCATACTTTCACCATCAAGAACTTTTCTTCTTTCTTCATAGATGATTTCACGTTGATCATTATTAACTTGATCATACTCAAGCAAATTCTTTCTAATACCATAGTTATTATTTTCGATACGAGTTTGAGCTTTTTCAATAGCATTACTTAACATTTTATGCTCAATTTGTTCACCCTCTGGTAACCCTAAAGAGTTAAACATGCCCATTAAACGCTCAGATCCAAATAAACGCATTAAATCATCTTCAAGAGAAATATAAAAACGTGATTCACCAGGATCACCTTGACGTCCTGCTCTACCTCTTAACTGATTATCAATACGTCTTGATTCATGACGTTCTGTACCAATTATTTTTAAACCACCGGCTTCTACAACACCCTCACCAAGCTTAATATCTGTACCACGACCTGCCATATTAGTTGCAATAGTAACTGCACCAAATTGTCCAGCATCCGCTATAATTTCTGCTTCTAACTCATGGAATTTAGCATTTAATACTTTGTGTGGTATATTCTTTTTCTTTAATAGATCACTAATTTCTTCGGAAGCTTCAATTGTAATAGTACCCACTAGGACTGGCTGTCCTTTTTTATGTGATTCTATTATTTCATTAATAACCGCATTCAGTTTTTCTTTTTTTGTTTTATATACAGCATCTTGATGATCCTTACGCGCAACAGGAACATTGGTTGGAACTTCAATAACATCCATTCCATAGATATCTCTAAATTCCTTTTCTTCTGTTAATGCAGTACCCGTCATACCTGACTTTTTAACATATTTATTAAAGAAGTTTTGGAATGTAATTGTTGCAAGTGTTTTACTTTCTCGCTTAACTTTAACTTTTTCCTTAGCTTCTATTGCTTGATGAAGACCATCAGAGTAACGTCTACCAGGCATAATACGTCCAGTAAATTCATCTACAATTAGTACCTCATCATCTTTTACTACATAATCTTTATCACGGTGCATTAAATTATGCGCACGTAATGCTAATATAATGTTATGTTGAATTTCTAGATTTTCTGGATCTGCTAGGTTGTCTAAACTAAAGAATTTTTCTACCTTTTCAATACCTTCTGCTGTAAGGTTAACATTCTTATCTTTTTCGTTAACAACAAAATCTCCAGTTTCTTCAATATCTTCCTTCATAAGAGCTGCCATCTTAGTTAACTCAGCACTTACCGTACCACGTTCTAATTGTCTAGCTAAGATATCACAAGCTTCATATAATTTAGTAGATTTACCACTTTGTCCAGATATAATAAGAGGGGTTCTAGCTTCATCAATTAATACTGAGTCAACCTCATCAATGATTGCATAATGTAGTTTTCTTTGCACTAATTGCTCTTTATAGATAACCATGTTATCTCTTAAATAATCAAATCCAAGTTCATTGTTTGTTGCATAGGTAATATCACAGTTGTAGGCAGCTCTTCTTTCTTCATTATCCATACTATTAAGGATAACGCCTACTTTAAGGCCTAAAAATTCATGGATCTGCCCCATCCATTCAGCATCACGTTTAGCAAGGTAATCATTTACCGTAACAATATGAACGCCTTTTTCTTCTAATGCATTTAGGTATGCAGGTAAAGTTGATACCAATGTTTTACCTTCACCAGTACGCATCTCTGTAATTCTACCTTGGTGAAGAATTACACCACCCATTAATTGTACTCGGTAATGTCTCATACCTACTGTTCTTTTTGCAGCTTCTCTTACTACTGCATAAGCTTCTACTAATAAGTCGTCTAATGTTTCACCATTTTTAAGTCTATTTTTAAATTCATTCGTTTTATTTTTTAATTCTGTATCTGTAAGTTTCTCATATGTTGGTTCAAGTGCTTCTATTTTGTCAACCAAAGGAATAACTCTTTTTAACTCTCTTTCACTATGTGTACCAAATATCTTTTTTATAAAGCTCATACTCTTTTCACTCCTGTACTATTAGAATTAAGCCGGATAGATGAAAATGTCCCTCATACGACTATTTTATTAAGCAGTTCATCCTATATTGTATCACTTGCCTGATTACTATTCAACATTTTTCTTAAGGAAGCAAACAAGTAAATAATTCATTAATAAAGGGGCTGTATAAACAGCCCCCCTGTATATTTATCTTAAAATTCTGGTTCAATTAAACCATATGTGTTACCTTTGCGTTTATAAACAACATTTACTTCGTCTGTATCTGCATTACGATATACAAAAAAGTTATGTCCTAAAAGTTCCATTTGAATACATGCTTCTTCAGGATCCATTGGTTTTATGGCGAATTTTTTTGTTTTAACAATCCTTATCTCGTCATCTTCAATCATTTCATCCTCTAAAAAGCTTTCATTAAAGCTTGCTGCTGAATGTTTTTGATCGATTAATTTATTTTTATATTTTCTTAATTGACGTTCAATTATTTCTTCCACTAAATCAATTGATACATACATGTCATTTGTTGTTTGCTCAGCACGTATTATATGTCCCTTCATTGGAATTGTAACTTCAATTTTTTGTCTGTCCTTCTCAACGACCATAGTTACATGTACTTCAGTATCAGGAATAAAAAACTTTTCTAGCTTACCAATTTTTTCATAAATTGCACTTTTAAGGCCCTCTGTTACATCAATATTTTTACCGCTAATAATATAACGCATAATGATCAACTCCTTTTAGCTTTATTTTATAACCTGTATTGATAGTCATATTATAGCACATCTTGATTTATGTGACAAGTAAATAGTTAGCACCACAATTTATATACCATATAACTACCATAGTGTTTTATTTTTAGACATTTCTTTTCATAATCCCCTATATTATCGCATATTTCCACCATTACATATCAATTGCACAACATATTTGTTAGTTATTAGACAATTCATATTTAAGATTAAAATTAGTTAAATAGCAATATATACAAGCAAATTATCATTACTTACAAAACAAATTTTCGATATTGACAGCTTGTCTACCATTATTATACCCACATTGAAATTGTGGATAATGTGGATAACTACGTGTATAACTTTATTTTCTTGAAAAACAAGCCTTTTACATTGTGGATAACTTTTGGATAAAATGGACACTATTTTTTTGTAATTCTCGATTAAACAAGTTAATACTAAGGATTTTGTGCAAGTTGTATATAGCCACTTAAGATCATAGTCAAAAATATCCCTTTCCAAAAATATGATATTAAAACTATTTCTCTAAAATTCTCGAATTATCAAACAGTTGTTATTATTTCATATTATACACACTTTTGACTTAATAATCCTAAACATCAATTGAGAGCATTGGATAAAAAAAATCCACGCACTAAGCGTGGATCTTTTATTATAAAATTCTTCTTACTTTATAAGGTGTACGGTAATTGTAACTAGATATCTTAATACCTTCTCTTGCATTACTTGCATGCACAACTTTACCATTACCAATATACAATGCAACATGGTTTACTCTGCTACCATTACTATAGAATATTAAATCTCCTGGTTGTATATTACTTATGCTTACTACTCTACCTGCTGAATTAGCTTGATCAGCAGATGTTCTTGCTATTGAATATCCAAAGTGTGCATAAATAGATTGTACAAATCCAGAACAGTCAGCACCATTTGTTAAACTAGTACCACCCCATACATATGGATTGCCTACAAATTTCACTGCGTAATTAGCAACTTCTTGTCCTGACTTACTTGTACTAGAACTAGAACCGTTTGAACTTGAACCGTTTGAACTAGAACTATTTGAACTAGAGCTATTTGAACTAGAACTATTTGAGCTAGAACTACTTGAAGAGGATGAATTACTGCTTGAAGAATTCTGTGCTTGTTGAGCCGCCGCTGCTTTTCTTGCCTCTTCTTGTTCCTTTGCTAATTTTTCTAATCTTTCTATTTCTGCTAATCTTGCAGCTTCTTCTGCTGCTAATTTCGCTTGCTCTTCTTCTATAGAAATAGCGTATTTAAATCTAACCTCGATATCTATGTAATCTTTAGATACAAAACCTGATACTTCCTGGCCTGTTTCATCCTGATCAATCATGATTTCTGCCCATTCATCATACTCTTTGTTTATGTAAAATGTTTCACCAAGAGGAACCATGGTAGTTATTCTTGATTCTGTGCTTTGTTCTTCTCTTACAAATAATGTTTCTGTTGTAATTGTTGCATACTTGTCCGCAAATTCTTCTACTAAAGCTTCTGCCTCAGTTCCAATGGCTAAATACTCCGCTTTAATATATCCTTTTACATTACCAGATTCAATTTTTACCCAATCGTCAACATATTCAATAATATCAGTTGCACATCCTCGGTATAATTTACCTACAATTTCACTTTCAGTATTTGCTTCGCTTCTTATATTTACATAGTCGTTTGCAATAGATATACCTAAATTAGCATAAGGTGATACCACTTCTGTCATTGTTTTTGCTGTACCTCTTTGTTTTTCTAAAGAATGAAGTAGTTTCTCAGCATCTCCAGTTCCTTCTTCTTTCGTCAATTCTATATATTTATCGTAACTAGGTGTAATTCCTGCCAAACCTATATCCGAAAAAATTGCTTTTGCTTTTGCGTTAACGCCTAAACTTAATGAAAAAGATAACGCTACAACACATATAGTTGTTTTAATAATTCTTCCTTTTCTCACGGTTTTTATGACCTCCATATAACTACTTTCCACCAGATAACCTTATCTGCTTTTATTCATCAAATTGTTACAAAATTGTTAAATCTGATATTATTATAACAGAGTAGAAATCTGCTGTCAATCCTATAATTGGTCAATTAACAGAATTTATTATCTAAATTCACTAAGTTTAGTCACATTTTGTTACATATATTTTAATAAATATTAATTATTGTTAAAATACTTTTCTACTGCTGTAATCGCATTGGCACCATCAGATGCTGCCGTAATAATTTGTCTTAGCTCTTTGGTACGAATGTCACCAGCCGCAAAAACACCATCTACATTTGTTTCACAACTCTCATTCGCAATAATGTAACCATTGGCATCCATATCTATAGTTCCTTTATATACTTCTGATGTTGGAATATTACCTACCGCTATAAAAACACCATCAACATCTAATTGCCTACCCTCATCTGTCTTAAGATTTTTTATGTTTAAGCCTGTAACAAAGTCATCACCGTGGATACTTTCTACAACACTATCCCATATAATTTCTACATTTTCTAAGGACATTAACTTAGAGGTATAGCTTTTTGCTGCACGAAATTCATCTCTACGATGAATAACGTAAACTTTTTTGCAGATTCTAGCTAAAAAGATTGCATCTTCCACTGCAACATCTCCACCGCCTACAACTGCAGTTACTTTATTTCGAAAGAATGCGCCATCACATGTTGCACAGTAAGACACACCAAGTCCTGAATATTTCTCTTCTCCCTCAACCATTAATTTACGAGGATTTGCACCATTTGCTATGATAACAGCTTTTCCTTTATAAATATTACCATTATCTAAAGTTACAATTTTTATATCATCCTTAACTTCAAATCCTGTAACCTCACCAGTAATAAAATTCATATCTAGTCTATCACAATGTTCTCTAAACTTAACACCTAGATCAAATCCTGAAATCCCTGGTATTCCTGGATAATTATCAACCTCATAAGTGTTAATAATTTGCCCTCCACTCATAGGCGCTTTCTCAATAATTACAGTATCTATTTCTGCTCTGCCCGCATATATAGCAGCAGACAATCCTGCAGGGCCAGAACCAATAATAATTAATTCATGTATTTTATCCATAATAAATTCCTCCACTTATTCTTATCATACATTATATTATATCATTATCTAGAGAACTATGCTATAATAACATTAATGGTTAGTTACTTAATCACATTACTGATAGCTACCTAAGCACATATTTAGTGTTTCAAATGATTGAAATACTATACCTATTACTCTATTTTTACTCAAAAAATACATAAGGAGGAATTGTATGAACGTAGATTTAGCCTCTATAATAGCTAGCGGCCCTAGCTTACAAACCAAGGTAAGTACCGCCGTTCTTAGTATGAATCTGGATTCCATAAAGATGGCTGGCGAGAATATGACCAAACTATTAGAACAATCAGTAGCTCCAAATCTTGGCCAGAGCATTGATATTAAACTCTAACTTCTATATGCAAAAATATTATTAAAGGTCTGATAAGGAACTTCCCTATCAAACCTTTTTTTGTTATTTATATAATTTACTTAAGATTAATTATATTGAAAACCATACTAAGCACTTCATTAGTATAAGTAGTAGATTTAAACATAAAGATTTCATAACGTATCATTAATCCTACACAAATAATAATTGCAATGATTAAACTTAGTGATACTATTCTATTATTATGATTTATATCTCCATTATTATCTTCTAATTTTTCTTTTTTATAAAATATGTTTTTTACATAATCCCATCTTCCATTATTCTTAGCTATTGTTCTAAATACAATAAATGCAAGAACTGTAAAAAGAATAGCTGATATACCATAATTAGATAGAACAAATTCTAAATTAAAGTCTGCAGGTAGACCTCCTTCTAGCGCAGATTGAAACTCACTTGCACTAAACTGGTCACTTCCATACATGTTCTCTAATAACGTAAGTAATTTAGGATATAGATACAACAAAAATACTGATGTACCATTAATACAAAAATGAATTATCATAGTGGATAATATAGAATCTGTTGCCTCTATCACTAGAGCAAATATAATCCCCATTAAAAATGCATAAGAAAATTGATTCACATTACCATGTGCGATCCCAAACAAAAATGCACTTAATAGAATCCCCTTTAATACATTAACTTTCCTATACTCATTATAAAATACACCACGGTATACAAACTCTTCCAAAATACAAGGCACAAAAGCTATAAGGGTTATACTAAATAAAAGGCCACGTTTATCTAAAATATTATTCATAATAATAGATGTTTCATTTTTAAAGAATAATAGAGAAAGAGCATTAACTAAATTCATTAATGGAGAAATTAAATATGAAAATAAAATTAATAATATTATTGTAGATATTCTCAGTCCTTTAAACCTAATTCCCTGTATAATGTTTATCTTATTCATTATAAAATAGACAACCGCTGGTAATATTAGAATTACTTGAGATATAATTGCAATAATAGCATAATCATTTGTATATTTTAAAATTTCACTATTAATAAAACCACCAACAATAGATAACACTACAGTCCATAAAAATACACGGTTTACTGATTTAACTCTATTCATTTTTTTACTCCTAATTGTTTTTCTCTTCCTTTTTAACAATTACATGAATCCACTTTTCTTCTGATCTAGCCTGCCTAATATCATTAACTTTGTTTATCTTTAGAATATTGAATTCATTGTATTCGCCTAAAATATTTCTAATTTCATTGGTTCGATAATATTTATAATATTTATTATGACGAACTCCATCAAAATCACCATATTTGAAAGACAAAAATAGGATACCTCCATCTTTTAGACTTTCTTTTATTTTTCCTAATACCTCTTTTAACTCTTTTAACGTACTATGAGTAAACGAAGCACAAGCCCATACCCCATCAAAAACATCTGTAAAGTCAAGTTCATTATATTTTAAATTCAGTACATCTTGGCCAATGTGTATACTTGCAAGATCACATAGCTCTATGGAACCATCTACTGCAGTTACATCAAATCCTCTTTCTATAAAGTATAGACTATCTCTACCTGAACCACATCCCAAATCCATAATTTCTGAATTCTCTGGTAAATACTCTATAAATTCATCTCTAATATCATCAAGTTCTAAATTAACAGTATCCTCATAATACTGAGTAGCATACTGATTATAATAGTCTATCGAGTCCAACAAATATCCATCCTTTCAAACTAAAAACATAAGTATCATTTTAAACAGTATCTTCATTATAACATAACCATATCTTGTTTACCAGTATATGGTTACCTTTTCCTTTTCTATTGCATATACTCCTTCATTATATGTTTTTATTAATTATATAACAAGTGGATAAGTATTTCATTAATTTTATAAATATATTTTATATTTATCTCTTTACATACTTCATTAATATAAATAAACTTGTACTATATAATTAAAAATATGCTATAATAACCATGATAAACAGATTAGTCCTTATTGTAGGTGCCCCCTAGTTTCTAATCTGTAACATGTGATATAATATAAAGAGATGGACAAAGGAGTTAACTTATGTTTAGTTTTAAAAGCAGAGTTCGTTATAGTGAGCTTGATAAAGATCAAAAGCTCGATTTAATTTCTATTATAAATTACTTTCAAGACTGTAGTACTTTTCAATCTGAAGAAATAGGTAAGGGTATTGCTTATCTAAAATCTATTAATCGGGTTTGGCTCTTGAATTCATGGCAGATAGTTGTTAAAAGATATCCCACTTTAGGAGAAGAAATAACCATATCTACATGGGCACATGATTTTAAATCCATGTATGGCTACCGTAATTTTTTACTTAGTGATAAGGATGGAAACCATTTAGCCTATGCAAATTCAATTTGGGTTTACTTAGATACTAGCACTAACTTTCCTATTAAGATTACACCAAAAGATACGGAAGGTTATGTTATATCAGAACCTTTTAATATGGAATATGCTCCCCGTAAAATACCCCTGCCAAAAAACCTTACTACTTTATCTAGCTTTTTAGTTGTTCGCTCTAATATTGATACAAATAATCACGTGAATAATGGCCAATATATTAAAATGGCACAAGAATATTTACCAGACGGCTTCCCTATTGGCCAGGTGCGTGCAGAATATAAAATGTCTGCAGTTCTAGGTGATACCATTGTTCCCATGATAAATAGAAATGATAATACCATTACTGTTGTACTAGCAAATACAGAAGGTAATCCATTTTCTATTATTGAATTTACAAAACTTTAAGAAAAACATAACATTGTAAAAAAAGCAGTGCAGAAATGAGGAAAAAATATGATAAAATTTGGAGAAGTACAATCTCTAGAAGTTGTGAAAACAACAGACTTTGGCGTATATTTAGCTGAATCTAAAGAGGATCAAACCAGAATATTATTACCAAAAAACACAACACCAGATGGAACAAAAATGGGTGATACCATTGAAGTATTCTTATATAAAGATTCTTCAGATCGCCCTATCGCTACAACAACAATTCCACCACTAGTAATAGGAGCTACAGCTTTATTACAAGTAAAAGAAGTAACCGATATTGGTGCATTCCTTGATTGGGGATTAGCAAAAGACTTACTCCTTCCTTTTAAAGAACAAACTGCAAGAGTTCATGCTGGTGATGATGTATTAGTTACTTTATATATTGATAAAAGTGAGCGATTATGTGCATCTATGAAAGTTTATGATTACCTACAACTGGATTCCCCATATAAAAAAGATGATAAAGTAATTGGCCTTGTATATGAAATTATTGATGCATACGGTGCTTTTGTAGCTGTAGATAATAAGTATTGTGGTCTCATACCAAATACCGAATTACATCGCACTTTAAAAGTAGGGGATAGTATTGAAGCAAGAGTTATTAAGGTAAAAGAGGATGGAAAATTAGATTTAAGTATTCGCGAAAAAATCCATGTACAAATGGATGAAGATAGTGAATTAATCTATAAGAAATTATTAGATGCAAATGGTTTCTTACCATATCATGATAAAACTGATAAAGAAGTATTAAAAGCTGAATTTAACCTTAGCAAAAATGCTTTCAAACGTGCTGTTGGTCGCTTATTAAAAGAAGGTAAGATATCATTATCCGATAAAGGGATAACAAAAATATAATTACGATAAATTGACTGTATTAGAATAGGCTAGTCAAGTAAATTAGTTACTTATAAACATAAAAAGAAGCTTTTACATATAGCTATTTGGCTATTTGGAAAAGCTTCTTTTTATTTATACTATTCTATATATTTTTTAGATTAATTATCAAAAAATCTCATTTTAGGATTATTATTGGTATCTTTGTTTATCTTTGGTTTTTCTACTTCCTTATAT
>JAEWHU010000225.1 GCA_023387635.1 Bacillota bacterium | reverse complement strand
GACTTAAATAAGCTTGGCTTTATGTATTCTAACATCATGATTTTTGCCAACACTTTGCGATCCAGCGTTTTGTGCTTATATTTAGCCATTTTAATACGCATATCGAGGGAATTCAAAAATCTTTTGCACTGTCGTGGATTTCCACTTAATCCCTTGGACAATACACTCGCAAGCTGTTTTGCAACAACCATACCTTCTGTAGCTTTTACTTTTAATTCCCCGTCTACAACAACTTCATCAATAACTTTTTTAAGAGAAAACTGTGTAAAATCTTCAAGTCTGTCATTATTAATTTTTTCTATTATGGTATTAAATATTTCATTTGGCAGCTCTTCTTGGAAAAGTAAACATGCGATATAAATTTCGACCTCATCTTCATTCAATTTTGGTATTCTAATCGGATATTGAATTAGCTTTTCAAGGTATTCTTTACCAATACTAATTTGACTTCCTTCAATTTCTTTATACTTACTATTTACGGCATAAGAAATGTGACGCTCATCTGCACCAATGACAAAGGCTACCTTCCCATGAAACATAAATAGTTTTATGGCTTCCAAAGTATCCAAAATCGTATTAGGGTTGCATCTATCTAATTCATCAATAAATACAACTAGCCTTGAAATTTTTGTAGCCTCTAATAATTTTTCAAATTCCTGTTGAAACTTACGAATATCCTCACGCAATTCTTTATTATTTAATTCATCATTAATTGCTGCTCTAACTTCATCCAAATTAATATCGTCTGCTTGGTCTGATATCTGCTTTAATACAGAATTAATTGTTATATCAGTAAGAGTTCCTAAACCGCCTGTAAGCAGTAAATCTGACCCCATTTTAATCCCTTTTCTTACAAGTTTAAATTTGTCAACACTATCATATAACCCTTTTAAGATGCTTTTTGCCTTTGAAGACATTCTTTTTTGTTTTGCTATCTCATCTAAAATAGTACCTAAAATAGCAGATTTAGCATCGTCATAGCTTTCAAAGAGCCATCCATTAAACACAAGACATTTAATTTTTTCATCTTCTTCCTCAAGTCTTTTCTTACACATATACATAAGACTTGACTTACCACTTCCCCAATCCCCATAGACACCTATACTAGCAGGAAGTAAATTATCATCAGTAATGGTATCTTTTAAAACATTAATCAAATAATCATAATCTAAAAAATCAAGCTCCGTTTCATTGTCTTTCCACATAATACATTTCTCCTCCTCCAAGTGATAAACAGTAAGTTTTCCAAACAAACCTGCCAATTTTTTTCCGAATCAATGTACTATAATTGTATAACTTTTTCTTCCATTTTACAACATCAATCAGCTTATTATCTCAAAGGTGTACATTTAGTCTCATATTATGCGACTGTTTGACTCCAAAACTTTATAAATTTATACTTTTAATTTTCTACATGAAAAAACACTATCAACTATACTTAAAGCTGATAGTGCCAAATATTATTTATTCTTTTATAGACCAATTAATTGAAGACGCTTCAACTTTATCCATAATTAATCAAGTGTAAATGTTTACTACGTTGAACATGGTAGAAACATGTCTAAAACACTTAGAGATTTAGGCTATCCTAATAGAACTTATCTAAAACAATGGTTGATTGAAAGAGTCCAGACTTTCATTATACTTGTCGAACAAATACTTCAATGGTACAATTACCACAACAAGAAAAGAAACAAGCTACTATTGAGTTATGTGCACGTGAAGAAACGGCGACCAATATAGCAAACCAATATGGCGTTAGCCGTACATCTTTATATAATTGGAAGAATAGTTTACTTGGTGATAAGGAAGTTGCTCCCATGCCAAAAAAGAAAAAACTTGAAATAGTTGAATTACAAGATGAAATAAGCTCACTTACTACTCAAGCTGAAGAGTTACAATAATCTCTGATTATTTTGACGACTTATCCTCCACCTAAATTAATCTATTACCAAGCAAAAAAGCAGAGCCTAAGCCCAATGTCATTTAATTAATCGTCAATGATTAAGTTAAGAGATAGAAACTTTTTAAAATTTCTATCTCTTATATCTTTTATTAATCTTACATTTTTTCCTTCAACGCAAAAAACAGATTGTCATCCGCCTGATTGGTTGACCTTCTAAATACTGTACTCCGACTGGTTCATTTGGTGCATTTTTGCAAAAAACTCTTTGGTCCTCTGGTTCTTAGGATGTTCAAAAATCTCCCGTGGAGTACCATCTTCTACAATATGCCCACCATCAAGGAATATGACACGATTTGCAACATGACGCACAAAGTTCATCTCATGTGATACGAGAAGCATAGTAAAGCCCTCTTTGGCGACTTTTTTTATAGCTTCAAGTACTTCACCGACCAGTTCAGGATCAAGTGCAGATGTTGGTTCATCAAGAAGTAAGAGCTGTGGTTTCATGGCGAGCGCACGAGCTAGCGCCACCCTCTGCTGTTGGCCGCCAGACATATGCTTAGGATAATGATTCGCCCAATCGGACATCCCAACCTTTTCAAGTTCAAGCTCAGCAATTTTTCTAGCTTCTTTTTTACTTTTTTTCTGGACGATCATCAAACCTTCCATTACATTTTCCATCGCAGTTTTATTTTTAAATAGATTAAACTTTTGAAATACCATACCAGTATTTTTTCGAATTTCTAATATATCCTTTCTATTTTTCTTAGCCAGATCAATGGTCTTATTATTTAATATAATTTCCCCGTATTCGGGTACTTCTAACTGATTGATACAGCGAAGCAATGTTGATTTTCCTGTCCCGGAAGGTCCAATAATACCTACAATATCTCCTTTGTGAATGGTCAGATTTACATCATCCAGTACAACATTATCCTTGTATCGCTTACTTAAGCCTTTTACTTCAATCACTTGTCAATCACCTCTCCCGTTATATTAACCGTAGAACTTCCTTTTTTAATGGTTTTCACGTCATCTGGTATCTGCGCTTTTTTCTCAAGGAATTTGATAATCTGTTCAATAATAATTGTGATAAGCCAATAAATCAGTGCAAGAGAAACATATACCTCAAAATAACGATAACTTCTTCCGCCGATAATTCTTCCCTGTGCTGTCATCTCTACAACAGCGCAGGTAAACGCAAGAGATGTTCCTTTAATGAGTCCAATAAAGGAGTTTCCTATACCTGGTAACGCTACCACAATTGCCTCTGGCAATATAATTCGTCTCAGTGACTGGAAATAAGTCATACCAAGGGCACTTGCTGCTTCTACCTGCCCCCTTCCTACAGATAAAAGCGCTGCTCTAATAATTTCTGCATTATAAGCAGATTCATTAATGGAGAGTACTAAGATAGCGCATACAATTCCCGAAATAGCATTTATTTCAAAATTAGTTCCATATTTCATATTCATATATTTAAAGAACATAGGAATTCCAAAATAAGCAATATAGAGCTGTACGATTATTGGCGTTCCTCTAATGAAAGACACATAGATATTCGCTATCTGACTTGCAACTGGAATCTTCTTCATCTTAACAACTGCGATAAGAAGCCCTAGCAGTAAACCCAATATCATAGAGATAATAGCCAGTTGTAAGGTAACTGGAAGATATCTTAATATCTCAGGAATTTGTTTTAATACTGCGTTGAAATCAAATAATTTTGCCATCTATTTCTCCTCCACAGGCACATCTAAAATTTTGCTAGTTTGCACACAGCTAAAATCACCAGTTCCAGACACCTTCGTGTAATCTGCCACATACCCTAGTTTCTCGTAAAATCCAACTACTTCTTGTCTGGAATTGATAATGATTTTTGTAACCCCATTTTCTTGCATCCACTTTTCAGCTTCCAGTATTGCCGCACGTCCATAATTCTGCTTACGATACTCTTTTAATGTCGCTACACGTTCAATCTGACCAGTCTTTTCATCTAGGTAATGTAGTCTACAGGTAGATACCGGATAGATTCCATCCAGTACTAATATGTATGTATCCTCTGGTGTATCACCTTCAAACTCTTGTTCCATCGATATTTTATATCCAATACACATTGCCTGTATCCTTACAAAATGAACTCCAGCTCTTTGCCATTCCTGCGTTACTCTAATCGTTTCCATCATCATCCCTCTTTCCTTAAGTGTTATTTTTCTAATAAAAATTTATTTGCTGGATCCTTACTTAGTACTTCTCTTCCTGTCGGTGTTTTCCATATGGTATCAAAATCCGTATTCGGGATGACAATGTCATAATAGGTAGACTTCAAATAGCTCTTATCTTCCTCAGCACTTCTTTTTGAAGCTGCAAAATCCTTAAAATATGTATTATGATGAAATGCAGGAATCTGATACAAATCTCTTGCATAGCTCCACAGATTTTTATAGTCCACCAGTCTCTGCTTGCAGGGTCCGATATTTTTAGAATAAGACACGTCAAATCTGGCAAGTGTAACAAATAATCTAATATCACTATCCGTTACAAAATCACCAAATAAAAACCGGTTATGTTCAAGTCGCTGCTCCATTGCCTCAAGTCCTGCGAAGAATGTCTCATATGCATCCGAAAATGCCTGCAAAGATTGTGCAAACTGGGCTCTGTATACTGCATTATTCACATTTTCAAAAAGCCACCAGTTTAACTTGTCGATTTCCTCACGAAGTTCCACTGGGTATAAATCTGGGGCGTCCTTTTTGTGAAATGGTTTAAAATCAACTTCCAAATAATTTGTTAACTTATGATAATCATTGTTTACCACTTTCTTAGTCTTATAATCTACAAGTGAGGGTACCGTAGCGCGACCTTCGTAAGTTGGATCTGCATTAAAGTACAATTCACTCAAAAACTGTGCACCCGTCTCTGCATTGATATATTGTGGTGAATTAGCAAACTCCCAACCAAGAGGTTTCCCATAATCTTCACGTCCCCATTCAACGATTTCCACTTTAATCTTATCCTCAAGTCCAAGTAGTTCCCTTGTAATGGAAGCTCTGTTTGACCAATGGCAACCTTTCGCCCAAAAAAGGATATATCGGTCCTTTTCTACCGGATTTTCCCCTTCTCCAAATCCTTTTGTAAAATGATTGGGCTGACGGTGAAAATTTCCGTATTTATCTAATTCACTTACTGTTTCTGTCGGTCTGACACGTATCTGTCTACCATTAACCTCAATATATTCAGCCATATTATTTATCCAACCTTTCTACTTTAAATTTATTCCCCGGATCACTACTCAGCCGTGCCCTGTCATGTGGTGCACCCCAATATGAATCAAAATTAATTTCATCTAAAAATCTTGCATTGAATGTCTCCATTAACCTGCCACTTTTTTTATTATCTGGTTTCGCAAAATCTTTAAAATACGTATTGTTCTTAAATTCCGGAATCTGGTATAAATCTCTCGCATAGGCCCATAAATTCTTGTATGTAAACAGCGGATGCTTCGTATGTCCTAACTGATGTGTATAGCGAATGTCTAAACGTGAAAGTGTCACATAAAGTCTTACATCACTATCCGTCACATAATCTCCAAATAAAAATCTCTGATTTTCCAAACGTTCCTCTAAATTATCAAGTGCTGCATAAAACGCATAATATGCATCCCAATAAGCTTCTTTCGTTCTTGCAAATGCTGTTTTGTATACACCATTGTTGACATTATCAAAGAGCCAATCACTTAATTTATCAATATCTTCTCTTTGTTCCTCTGGATATAAATCCGGTGCTCCTTCTTTGTGGAAAGGTTTAAAATTTACCTCAAGATAATTTGTCAGTTTATTATAATCATTATTAACAACTTTTCCGGTCTTTACATCGATAAGCGCTGGAACTGTAGTACGCCCTGCATAATCATCATCTGCTTTGTAATAAGCCTCACTTAAAAACTGGATATCCAAAACTGGATCGATATGATTCTCATCATATACAAATTCCCATCCTAGATTTTTTTCATGCTCACAAAAATCTACTAGATTTACACTAATAGCATCCTCTAACCCGAGTAACTCTCTTACGATAGAAGCCCTGTTTGACCAATGGCAAAGTTTTGCCCACACAAGTCTGTATCTTCCTGCCTCTACTATATTTTCCCCCTCCCCAAATCCTTTTGTAAAATGATTTGGCTGTCTTTTAAAATATCCATTTTCATCTACTTCTGATACAACTTCAAGCGGGCGAATGCGAATTTTTCGTCCATTTACAATTTCGTAATCATAATTTGCCATAACATATCCTCCTCAATTAATTATTAGCCTATGCTCTTTTTTTCATCTTAATGCATTCTTGTATATATTTTTATCAATATAGCTTTTATGGCATTGTAGAAATCTACAATGCCATATTGTTATTAATTTAAGGTGGATTCAAAATCAGATTCATCCGGTACCTGATCTGCACCAAAATATTTCTGTGAAAGCTCAAGCAAAGTACCATCTTTCCTTAATTCTTTTAAAACTTCATTTACTTCTTTACGAAGTTTCGCACCTTCGTCATCTTTTGGTAATAAGAAGTACGCATTTAATGAAGTAGATATTCTTGCTGTTTCCTCATCCGATATCGGATGTTTATCTAATCCTTCAAAACCGAATTCTTCCTGATAAGCTAGATAGATTGGAAGATCATCTATACGAAAGTCTGTAGAGCCATCCTCGATGTGCTCAAATACGACGGATAAATCAGCTTCTGTGTAAGTAATAGATATCTGTGAATCAGGATTCTCCTCATTCCATTATTCAATTGCATTGGTTATATTAACCCCTGCGCCTGCCTCAATATCATATCCTCGATCAGCTACATCTTGGAATGAGGTTAAAGGTTCATCGCCCTTTCTCTGAATGAACACATACGTTGTTTTATCGTAAGGATAGGAATAATAGTATGTTTCAGCCCGTTCCGCTCTGTATCCAAAGTTATTCACTGCAATCTGATAATTTCCGCTACTAAGACCTGTTAATACTGCGCCAAAATCTGCTATTACAAACTCTAGCTTATACTGTGGAAGTCTATCGAATACATGCTGTAATACTTCTATATCATATCCAGAAAGTTCATTATCTTCATTTACCGTAATGTATGGACTTGGGCTTCCGCCTGTAGCAGCATAAATCGTCTTCACTTCCTCTGCCTCTCCTTTACCGGAGATTTCTGTACTCCCCTTGGATGAACTACATCCTGTCACCAATATCCCAATTGCCAGTGTGACTGCTAAAATCGACACTATTTTTAATTTTAATTTTTTCATTTTAATCTCCTTCATTTTCAATATTTATATCTTTCTTTATCTTCAAACCTTTTAACTTTCAACATCGACATCTGTATCCGTTTTTTTTGATAAAATTTTTTATGCGCAAAACAGAACCTCCTTATTATCTAATTTAAAATACGCTTTGGTTCATTTTACAGTGCAAAAAGCAAGAAGCTTAGTTGCTTCCCGTCAATTAAATACACACAACATCAAATCGGAATGTAATCCAAGCCTAACTTCGACTTGTAAATAAATACGAGACTAATTAATATGAAACCTACAAAAATTACATCATATGCACATATCTATTGCATGCAATATTTATTGTGCCACATCTACTGTATAAAATCTGTTCTCTTCAATATATGCTCCCCTTATTCTTATTATTCCTATAGATTTAGTATGATATTATCATTACTATTTTTTAATGTCAATGCAATCTTATTTATGTTTTTCTACATTTATTTACAAATCCCGACAGTCCCTTATCTCCCCTTTCAATTCGGTTAGGACATAAACTATTTTGAAACTTAGTATCTTTATCATCAAAACTATTAATATATATCATAAAAAATAGAGCCGAAATTCTGTGACTACTCGCAATTTTATCGGCTCTACTTCTTATTATCTATTGATATTCTATTCCTTATTGCTTTCATCAACACTAGAAAAATCTACAAAATAACCCTGTAACTAAAGCTGTGACAACAACACCCAAAGAGCTAAGTACTATCGCTTGATTTAAGTAAACAAAGGCTTGGTTCTTACGAACTAAGCCTTACATCCCTCAATACTGTCACATAGATTAAATTCTTCACAAATACATTATTTTATCACATTAAAAGTTTCTTCATCCGCACCTTTTGGCACAAAACTATAATTTTACTACTTCCTTTCAATAACAGTACCCAAAGATTTAGTGAACTTAGTAAAGGAATCAACGGGATATACCAGAAATTGCTGTCACAACAGCTTCGTCAGAAGGAGACTAATATAAACAGGCCTTAGCTTTCTCTATAAACATCTTGAATGAATCGTTCGTAATTCTCTCGTTGGGTACATATGTTATAATAGAGCTTACTATTTAATGTCACACTTGAATTGATGAATTCAGCATCCATCTCCTTTATAAAGTAATACCTGTTATTTTCATAGAGATAGCTGAGAATCTTTCCTATGTCAAATAAGCTTTCCCTATGAACTCCGCCTGAAAAGCCTCTTAATTCTATTCCATCATTATTGCCACTGAAAAAAAGTGATTTTGCCAACCATCCCTCATCCGCACATCCGTCCTCAGTAGTTTCCGTAAGTACACAATTTATATATTTTGTAAACTCTGTAAATTCACCTGTATGTATCTTAATTCCAACGATGGGATACCATAATCCAAAAACTTTACCGCTGTTGGTGCCAGACGATCTATAGAATGCCAGAATTACTCTTTCAATCCCATTATAATATTGGATTGCTACATCAATAAGGCCAATCATTCTAAAGGGGTCTGTTGTAAATATGTTTGCTCGAAAACTATCTGGATAATATCCTATTATCTCACCGAAACGTTTCATTAATATCCCTCTTCCCAATAAACATTAATAAGCATTAATAGATCCAAAACACAGTAGTTATATAAACTGGAAGATACCATGCGATTTAATATCCTAGCAATATTAAACCACATGGTTTCCCTTTTTAATTACTATTCTTAATTATATTCAACTGTTGCCTGATTTCATGTATATTTTCATAGGATTCTTCAATACCCATAAGTCTTTTCAAGAAAAGTTTTTCTTCTGGCTTCAAATTAAGCTCTTTAAACCATGGCTTATCAATTCTACTTACTTTTTGGTAGGTTGTATAATATAGATGAATTAAAAAATCACCTATACACCAGTAATCTAACTCCTTAGTGTAGTAATCATTATCGATTATTCTTGCAAGACCAAAATCAATCAGCGTAAGCTCTTTATTATCTTTTCTTATGATATTTGGCAGCCTAATGTCTCCATGAACTATATTGTAGCTATGCAATATCTCCACCATATCAAGCAGCTGACTGCAGATCTCGTAAATCTCTTCACGGTTGAATTGATATCTTTCCTTTCGTAAAATATCTTCAAATACTACCCCTTCTATATACTCAAGTATATAACCTTCTCTGTCCTTATCTTTAAATCTTGAAATAAATTTCGGGAAATAAGGATGCTGTAACTTCTTTAAACTCAATTCTTCGTAAAATAATTTATCTTTACTTTTTTTTATCATTTTTTTCTTCAGTTGTTTTACAACATATTTATTTTTATCCTCATCAACAGCTAGATATACTATTCCATATCTTCCCTCACCCAATAATTCTTTAATGGTATAAATGTCTATTGGATCGTTCTCTTTGTAATATTTATCTGAATTATGGATCTTATTTTTAAGTTGAAGCTCCATAAGCGAAACTTAATTAATAATCTCTTCTAAAATGCCTACTGTTTGATCTGCTACGAGATCTGCTACGAGATCTACTGCTAGACATGCTGCTAGACATACTTCTAGATCTGTTTCTGGATCTACTACTTGTTCTGCCACCTGTTCTGCTAATACTGCTCCTTGAACTATCTTGAGAAGTATAAAAGCTATGCCCTCTATAAGATTCATTTCTGCTCATACAAACACCTCACTATGAATATATTTGCATTAATATAAAATTCTACTATGCATTATTAATATATTCCCTTTTCGACATTTTGTGCCTATTATCATGTGATTTCGCATCTAACGCCAGCCTTAGAGCCACAGACATACTTTCTTTTCCCCAATTTCTTTCCTGATAAACAGCTGTATCTGCAAGGAGGTAATCGAAATTGAACATGCCATCTTTTAAAACGTCAAAAAACGAGCTAAAATTAACACTTCTCGCATTAATTTTTTGCTCGTTTCCAGTTTCTTTTTTATCATATCGCGTCCTTTGACAACCATGCTCCTGATTTATATCGTAAATAAAAAAATAAAGTCCGTACCCACCATTCAATTCCCATACAAATCCAAATGCCCTGCACACCAAAGCCAAGATTGATTGTAAATATATATCCAAGACCTACACGAACAATCCACATAGTAATCAGAGAAACCACTGAACTAAACATGGCATCACCGGCTGAACGAAGTACACTTGGCATTACATAGGAATATGACCAAAAAAACGGCATAGGGATTATAGCTATAATCAGCAGTTTATAAATTATAGAAAGCGTTTCTTTCGGTGCTTGATACAAATTTAATATTATCGGCATCAACGGAAATAGTATAATGATTGAAACTATTGACATTACTGTTCCAAGGCGAACCATTTTTTTACCGTAGTGTCGTGCCAAAGCCTTATCATTAGCACCTATACAATGTCCCACAATGGTAGTTGCTAAGGTACCTACTGCAAGACCCGATGAATATAGAATAGAAAATGCTGAATTAGTAATGGCATTTGCAGCTATATTTATTGTCCCAAGATGCACAATATAAGTTTGTACAATCATACTCCCGCCGTTAAATAATACCTGCTCTAGTGCAAATGGAATTCCTAGCTTAAAAATTGATTTTAAAATCTGTCTGTCGATTTTAAAGATATCCTGAGGATATATTCGTAATATACTCTTAGGATACATTAGTAACCATACCGCTACCACACTGCCAATTAGTCGTGCTATGTTTAACGAAAGCGTTGTTCCTAAAATATCAAGATGCATAACATTCAGAAATAGCATACTTGCTAACAAATGTATAACATTAATAATTATCGTTAACTTTAAACATATCTTTGTTGCACCCATACCACGAAATGCCGCAAATGCCCCCATATAAACAGAAAGAAAAATCTGAGATATGGCTACACCAATTAGATAACTTCGTGCTTTATTAATAACGATTGGATCAGCCGAACCAAACATACGATTCACCAGTACATCGGAACACACTACAAGTATTACGCATGAAACAATCGCCACCAAAAATGTAGCCATCATTACCTGCCCTGCAGCCTTTCGGATTTTTTCATCATTGCCACTACCCTTATACTGTGCAACAACTACTGTACCGCCCACCGAAATTGCACTAAAAATAGCCCATATTATCATAGATACTGGAGTTATCATACTGACTGCTGAAACAGATTCTTGACTAGAAGAACTAATCATAGCAGTTGTCACTAAATTGATTGCATTTATGAAGAAATGGTCCAATATAAGTGGAATTAACATAGCAAAAATCTTTTTATATGTAAACAGCTTACTGCCAAATTGTCGTTCTAAAAAAAAATCAACTTTTGAGCCCTGCATTAATAACTCCATTTTATGTCTCATATTAAATATCATATAGTTTCTCTCCTTTATGATATCATAGTAATCATTACATAATATGAAAACAAGCCATTTCTTTGCTATTTTTTGTATTTTTTAGCTATCCGAGAGGAGCAATTTACCTAATTATGAGACAGAGCCTATTTGACATTGATATATCTAAATGTTATAATCGCTCCAAATGAATCTGGAACAGAACATACATAACCACACTATTAATAATATCAACCTTTCCAGGCAAGTCATTGAATTTTATTTACAAAAATAAAAAAAGGATAAGGAGTATCTAATTATGATAAATAACTCAGATTTGAAACACCTAAGACGTTGTATTGAACTTGCTAAAATTGCACTAGAGAAAGGTGACGAGCCTTTTGGTTCAATCCTTGTCTCAGCCAACGGTGATTTGCTTGCAGAAGACCATAACCGCGTTGCAGGTGGTGACCATACCCAACACCCAGAATTTGCTTTGGCGAGATGGGCAGCCGCGAATATGACACCTGAAGAAAGAAGTCAGGCGACAGTATATACCTCGGGTGAACATTGTCCAATGTGTGCTGCAGCCCATGGTTGGGTTGGTTTAGGTCGGATTGTTTATGCAAGTTCGTCCGAACAGCTGGTTCAATGGTTGAGTGAAATGGGTGTTACTCCATCGCGTGTTCGAAATCTTCCCATTCAAGATGTTATTCGTGACACCACTATAGATGGCCCTGTTCCTGAACTAGCAGAGCAAGTTGCCCAACTCCATCGTCTGTTTTATGCAAGGAGACGTTGAAGGTATACATTCTGACGTAGGAACTGTTATAATGTCGCTCTTCCGTTACACTAAAGTGATAGAGTATGCTAAGCCATCTTTTCGATTGTTTCACCAAATATAAAAAATAAGGGTTTCCTTACATTTGTATCTCCAATTAATAACTATGGGATTTACTCAATATGGGGAAACCCTTTATTTATGGGAATTCTCTACTCTTCTGAAAATATAGTCAGCACGAATAGCATTTGATGACACCTTTGCAATTTGGATTATTTCAGGAGTGTCATCTATTTTATCTCCTCAAGAGTTACTTTATCACTGGAGCTTTAAGGTCAATCATACCCCTTATTTAGCAATTCTTATGCTTATTTTTTCATTTCCAGGGCCATATCCCAAAACTTCATTTCATAGCGGGAGCAGTTCACGAATATTTCTATCAAATGTTCAATTTGTTGTTCCGTATAGTGTTCTGTCATTCGATCAAGAGTATTAAGTAATATAACATTCTCATCATGATAAGCATCAGAAGAATATCCTTTGATCCAATCACCATAAAAAGGATGGTTAATTGAATCCGGATTGCCTCGTACTATGTTTCTTGCAATCACTTCGTAGCTATATGCACAAGATAAAATTGCAGTTAATATTTCCACCTCTCCTTCTTCATAAGCAACACGAAGCATATAAGAAGTATAGGAAAGATTGTCTAGGGATACTGGTGTATTGTTAAGTTCTTCCCTGGTTATTTCAAATTTGCCCATGTAACCTTTATGTATGTCCATTTCACTATTCGCTAGCATATGGGAATAGGATGAGAATAGCTGCATCATTTCTATGGTTTTCGCTTTGGCAATGCCGATTCCAAACACCTTTGTGTATTCAATCAGATAAAGATAGTCTTGAAGGATGTAATACTTGAATCTTTCCTTATCAAGCACACCATCCTGTATTCCAGAAACAAACGGATGTTTATTATACTCTGCCCATAATTGCTTTGTTGCTTCAAGAAGCCTTTTAGTTGTCTTCATATTAGTAGTTCTCCTAACGAAAGATTTTTTGTTGTCTTAACGTGTTTATAGGTATAAACATCAGAATAAGTATAGTAATAAGCTCTTCTGGAATAATAGAGGAAAAATTATATGCCAAACTATATCCCCATGCTCCCCATCCGTCCCAAGCGTTTGATGAAAAGAATAAGACACCAGATAATGTATGTCCAAATAATTTAATTGTTAGCGCAATTAAGATACCACTCCATAACTTAAATCTCTTCTCTTTTCCAAACACACCTGCGTATCCCAAACAAGAAAAGCACACAAGATGTTCCACAAATATTTGTGCCCAATGAACCGGTTGCCAAGTGGGAACAAAAAATAGGCTTAGTATTCCAGTAACCCAGCCGCATACAATAGCAAGGCGGTAATCATACAATATTGCCAATAAGATCAATGGTATCGCATATCCCACTGAAATGGTTGCACCTGTTGGAATAGGAATCATAATACAGCTAAGCACAACCGTAAGAGCGCAGACAATACCACCAAAAGCCATATCCTTTACCTTGATTTTAAGTCCTCTACACAAATAAATTGAGATAGCAAAGTATATAACAGAAAATCCCCCAGCAATGTATAGTGAAATCATAGTGTAAACCTACCTTGTATACCAAATGCGTGATTCATTGGTCCACTCCCTGCACCTAGGTCAAGCATATCTTCTAGAGCTCCTGAAATATATACTTTTGCATTCTCAACCGCAGCAATCAGATCTTGACCTTTTGCAAGATTTGATGCGATTGCACTTGAAAGTGTACATCCCGTTCCATGTGTGTTGGGATTATTAATTCTCTTCCCATAAAACCATCGATACTCACCATCTAAAAAGAGCAAATCGTTAGCATCGTTTATATTATGACCACCTTTGCAAAGTACAGCACAGTGATAAGTTTCACTAATATATGCAGCTGCATGTATCATATCCTGTGCACTTTTTATCTCCCTCCTAGACAATACTTCAGCTTCTGGAATATTTGGGGTTACAACAGTAGCAATTGGTAGCAACTTATCTTTCATGATATTCACAGCATCATCATTAAGTAGCTTCGAGCCACTGGTAGCCACCATCACTGGATCCACTACAATATTTTCTGCTTTATACTGCAATAGCTTTGTGGCAATTACAGATATAAGCTGTGCAGAAGACACCATACCAATCTTAACTGCATCGGGACGGATATCGTTAAACACGCTGTCAATTTGCATACCAAGGAATTCAGGGTTAACTTCAAATATCCCTTGCACCCCTAGGGTATTTTGTGCAGTTAATGCTGTAATTGCACTCATAGCAAATACACCATTTGTGGTCATGGTTTTAATATCCGCTTGAATACCTGCTCCACCGCTAGAGTCACTTCCTGCTATTGTTAATGCTGTTTTCATAAGATAAATCCTCCGTTTTTCTAAATCTTTATTTCAATTCATCATTCCCCGAACTGTTTTCTGTTTATCCTTGTACCATTTTATCTGATAAAGAACGTAAAATAACGCATTCCGATGCAATGTCTTTCGCAGCAAATATAGCAGAAACTAACGCCACACCGTCAACACCAGTGCCTGAAAGTCCTAAAATATTAGACTTATTAATACCACCAATTGCTACAACAGGAATGGATACCGTATCACAGATTTCTTTTAACGTCTCATGTGATACCGAATTGGCATCCAGTTTTGTAGTTGTTGTAAATACCGCACCAACCCCAAGATAATCCGCTCCTGCTTTTTGTGCCGCAAGAGCCTGTTCAACGGTTTGAACAGAAACGCCGATTATCATATCTTCACCAACCATAGCCCTAACGTTCCCAGCTTCCATATCCTTTTGTCCAACATGGATACCATCCGCACCACATTTTATTGCAACTTCAACATCATCATTGATGATAAATGGTACCTGATAGCGGGAGCATATATTCTTCAATTCTATTGCTTCAGAAAGAAAGGCTTCCTCCTCCAATTCTTTCTCTCGAAGTTGAACACAAGTCACCCCACCTTTTATGGCTTCCTCCACTTGTTCTATTAGGGTTTGATTACCTATCCACGTACGGTCTGTAACGGCATAAAGTAACATGGCCTCTTTATTGCATTTCATCACCAGCACCTCCTTATTCCTTGTTAATGTATTTCATATTTTGCACATCTCTCTAGTTCTTCTCCATTAAGATTGTAAATAGCATCAATAATATAGTTTCGATAGGTTGCATTGCCATCTTCTGCCGATAAACGTTTGTGTGCTATCTCACCGCATACTCCCATCGCCACAATTGCTGCTACAGTTGCTTTTAGCGGCGTATCCTTATTTGCTGTAACATAAGCGGTGATAAGAGCGGATAGCTGACAACCCGTTCCCGTTATATTACTCATCATAGGATTACCATTAAAAATGCAGTATGCAATCTCACCATCCGTTACGATGTCGATGGCACCAGTAATCGCTATCACAGCACTAGTTTTCTTTGCAAAAGTTTTTGCAAAAAGGATCGCTGGTTCAAGGGTTTCCATAGTAACACTATCAGAAATATCCGCATCCACACCTCTCGTCGTCCCTTCCCCAAGAGCTAGTGTTTTAATTTCAGAGATATTTCCCCGTATCACAGAAAACTTCACTTCTTTTAATAGCTCTTTTGCAGTTTGTGTTCTTAACGCTGAAGCTCCAGCCCCCACAGGATCTAGTACAACCGGATGGCCAAGCTCATTCGCTTTTTTACCAGCACGAAGCATTGCGGGTATGGTCCTAGAATTCAGTGTTCCAATATTAATATTAAGCCCTCCACAAATGCTTGTGATTTCTTCTACCTCATCCAGATCATCCGCCATAATCGGAGAGCCTCCACAGGCAAGAAGAATATTAGCACAATCGTTAACAGTTACATAGTTTGTGATGTTATGTACCAATGGGCAAGTAGCTTTTACATTCTGTATCATATCTTTTAGCATCATTTTATCTCCTTACATTTCCATAAATAGTTTTAACAACTTCGCTTTCGTAAGAATTCTTATAATAAAGGCTGATAGTATTGCACCTGCTGCCGTTGAAATTAAAAACGGAATAATATAGGCATAAAAAGCTATACTTACAGCACTTTGTCCCATAAACAAGATAGCAATAGGATAGGCACTAAGTCCGCCAAGTATTGCAGTTCCTAATACCTCTGCAAACAAGGTATATGAAATCTTCTTAGTTTTCCAGTAAGTGACGCCACAAAGCAAGGCACCAAACATACTTCCTGGGAATGCCATCAAGCTACCAAGGCCTAAAATATTACGAATTAGACTTGCAGAAAATGCAACACCTACGCCATACCATGGGCCTAAGATAACTGCACATAAAATGTTTACCATATGCTGAATCGGTGCACATTTGCTACTAAATACTGGAAAGGATAATAAACTACCTACTACAGCTACCGCACACAGAATACCTGCAATGCATAATTTTTTTGTTTGATTGTTCTTCATACGAAAGACTCCTTTGCTTGTTGATAGTGAGAACGGCAATCACAGCGTCGTTCTCCCATATATTAAACGAAATCACATCGAGACTTCGTTGGGAAAAAGTCGGTCGAAGCTTACTGGCTTCCTCTCACGCCGGAACACGGCTTCCCATCGCTGTTATGTACAAGACATGAGGCGCTCCCCTCTGTCCGCCCCGAACTATATCGGGATACCACCGCTCATCACTTCCTTTCATATGGAGTGCTCTCACTCAATAGTTAAAAATGAGCAAAAAAAACAGAGATACCTTTTGCGATATCTCCGTATAAAATCAACTATGACTTCCTACGGCGGCATTATCCGCATCAGGTAAAGGGTCGAAGTTGATTACTTCCTCTCAGCCTGCTAACACAAGCTCCCCTGTAATTTTTTACTATTAAAACACATAAAGTTTGAAATGTCAATTGGTTTTGTGAAATATGATTGACATATACGCGATTATTGAAATATAAAGAACTTGATTACTTGTCAAATGTTTTATTATTATATATCTATTAATTGTAAAAAAGAACGTTTACATCTACTTTTATCGATGTAAGCGTTCTTTTTTTCTTAACTTAATGACATTGGCTTGACAGAGAGCATATCAATATGCGGGCATTGCGAGATTATCTATAGGAACTTTATTCTGAAAAAATTACATTGGACATCCTGACCGAGAATATTATAATTACCTCTCATCCCAATAACCACCACTCATTGGTGAAGTAGCATGACGCGTATAGTTTGCAAGCACACCAGTAGTATACTTCATTGTTTTTGGTTTCCAACGCTTTCTACGCTCTTTTAAGACACGTTCCACCTCTTCCATACTCAACTTCTCCCCATGAATACCTACAATCTGTAAGACACGATTCTCTATATCCAATTCAATTAGATCTCCTTCTTCTACCAAAGCAATCGGTCCGCCTTCTGCAGCCTCTGGCGAAACATGTCCTATGGCAGGCCCCCTAGAAGCACCTGAGAATCTTCCATCTGTAATAAGTGCGATGGTCCTACTAAGTTCTGGATCACTAGAAATAGCTTCTGTGGTATAGAACATCTCTGGCATACCACTACCCTTTGGTCCTTCATAACGAATGAAAACCGCTTCTCCTGGCTTAATCCTCCCATGTAGTATAGCATCAATTGCCTCTTCCTCACTGTCAAATGGCCTTGCACGAAGAACTGCGTAGAACATTTCTTTTGGTACTGCACTATGCTTTACAACAGCTCCTAAAGGTGCTAGGTTTCCTTTTAATATGCCTACAGTACCATTCCTACCTATTGGTTCATCAAATGACCTAATAATGTCTTCTCTCTTTAACTCCCATTGCTTAAGATAGGATTCACAGTGCTCATAAAAATCACTGTTTTTTAACTCTTCTAGATTCTCCCCTACGGTCTTGCCTGTAACAGTCATAGCATCCAAATGAAGCATAGATTTTATTTCTTCCATGATTCTTGGAACTCCTCCTGCATAATAAAAAAATTGAGCCGGCCATTTGCCAGCTGGACGGATATCTAGAAGATAATGAGCATTCCGATGTATTCTATCAAATGTTTCTCCATCTAGATCGATTCCAAATTCTCTTGCTATAGCAGGAATATGTAGCAAGCTATTGGTAGAACCAGAAATAGCAGCATGTACCATAATTGCATTTTCAAAGCTCTTAGCTGTTACAATCTGCCTTGCAGTCACGCCCCTTTTCGCTAGATCTACGGACATTTTACCAGCTCTGTACGCCACCTCTTTTAATTCTTTTGATGTTGCTGGCATAACAGCGCTTCCTGGTATCATAAGACCCAAAGCTTCTGCCATAATCTGCATCGTAGCAGCTGTACCCATAAAACTACAAGCTCCACAAGAAGGACAGGCATGTTGCTTATAATACGTTAACTGCTCTTCCGTAATTTCGCCTCGTTCATACATTGCACTATACATTCCAATCTGCTCTAAAGTAAGCAAATCAGGACCAGCATCCATAACACCACCAGTAACTACAATGGCCGGTATATCAATTCTTCCAATTCCCATGAGAATTGCAGGTACACTTTTATCACAGCTTGCAATAAAAACACCTGCATCAAAAGGTGTTACATTGTTATGTAT
>JAEWHU010000086.1 GCA_023387635.1 Bacillota bacterium | reverse complement strand
GAGAATCTTCATTTATTCATCTTTAGGATGAAATGACTTATAAAAGCATGCAAAAAAATTGTGCGTATGAGTAATAACCATAGTATTACAGAGGTATTTTATGGATTAATACATACTAAATGGAATCATGGTTATGCGACCGAAGCCGCACAGGCTATGTTAGATTTTGGATTTAATAAAATTCAACTTGAACGATTATAGGTTTTATAAATCCAGGCAACATTGGTTCACGCAGAGTTACTATTGTAATATATTGCCATATGTAAAAATGAATGATATAATAGATTTTGTTATTCCACAGCTAAATATATTATATTTACACAATTTTTAGTTTAAGAAAGGGCGTAGAAAGATGGTAACGAAAAACTTATTAATGCTGTTACATACGATGGCGTAAACTTTGAAATAGTTGAATGTCCAGAAGTTATTTGGGTAGGAAAAGTTGCCTATGCTCCAAATTTAACGGATGAACCTGATATTAGTAAATTACTAAAAGAATATCAAGAACTTATTCCTATTGAGAGGAAAGCGCTAATCAACCCTGAATGGGATGCAGCAATTAGTATTGATTATTGGCGCAATGGTGGAGCTCCCCGTGGAATGATGTTCGGAGCAGAGACGTATACCGAAGAACAACCTGAATGTTATGATGTTTTTAAAATGCCACCCTCATTATTTATGCGTGTGCTAAATAATGCGGACGCTGCTAGACTATTAGGAAAAGTTAAATGTGAGAACTGGGAATTATTTGTATTTATGAAGAATACCATTATGCTGGAACATGGATATAAGTTTAATGAAAACGGTGCGCAGGAAGTTGAGTATCATCATTATAAAAGCGGTACATGTTATGCATACATTCCTGTTAATAAGGTAGAATAAATATGACACTCAATATTTCAAAAAATAACTCTAATGTAATTGAACATAAGGTTTACTATTTTGGTTTATCTGATTATCCGCATATCACAATATCAGAATTGAAAAATGTAATTGCGTTTATTAAGTACGAAAAATTGCATGGTCGACAAACAGAAATTGTATGCCAAGACGAAAATATCATGCAAGTTATCAATGATGCTGTCGCCAACCCAGATACCATTATGAATATTTTGACACCCGTTGAAAACGAATTTATTTATCACGCAACTGACATCAAAGCAGCACAAAAAATTTTATCTGGCGGCAAACTGTTATCTGCGGAAAAAGTATATGGTAAAACTGGAGAAGAGCTTTCTTTTGAAAAGCGTGACAGTCTTTGGAATGACCCAGCGGACTTTTTCGAATACATTATGTTTTGCTGGGGTGACAATATGACCGGGGATTACGTTGTCTTATCAAACAATTTTCCAAGTGAAGATGATTTGCTGAAGGGTAATTTCAATCCAGGAGTACGTTTTTATTTACTGTATGAAGACATTATTCAACACCCTGGACATACTTTTGATGGTTATCATCCCATAAAAGTTAAAGACGAAATCGTACTTTCCGATTATCTTTTTGCCTGTATTGTGCCTGAGCAATATAAAAATGAATTGGATAGTATAGTCTTACCAGGGCTTGTGTCAAAAGTACATTTTTTATCTCAAAAGGGGATTGGACTAACTGACTGGAATGAAAAGGTTTATGATTTCATTAGTAAGTTATAATGTCCACCAAATAAGCGTTAAAGTCTCGCGTTTCTTACATCCCTTGATTTTCAAGGGATTTTTTGTTTTTAGATGGGTGCACACAGGTGCATACTACTTTTTACATAATAATTATAAAAGAAAGGGAGTGATTTGGATTGAAACTAATGAACACAAAGAATACATTTATAATAGATATAATTATGCTTGGATGTTTCGGCTTTTCATATTGGCTATGTAGATATGCATTTTTTGGACTACACGGAATGAAACAATGGCCAAATGCATTAGCAATAGTTGGTTTGATAACAATTGTTATTTCTGTAATATTTAGAAATCGAATAATTCCAATAGCGTCTATTGTAGGATATATGGGAGGATTTATTCTTGCCATGATATTTAATGTTGATGGTGTAGATCAAGGTGGAGGAGGAACAAATAATGCTTGGAAAATCTGGGGAATTGTTTTCATACTCTCAATATTAATCGGTGTTATTCTAAATTTCATTCGTAAACAAGAGAATAAAAATGTAAAATAATTAAGGTTATATCAATACAAAATTTTGTAGGAGAAAGTATATGCTTTTAACGGTAAAAGAAGCAGAAATGGAATTAGAGACTGGGGCTAAAATGAATCCTGGTCCATGGAAGCAAAACAGTATTTCTGCTGCAATTAATGCAAGACTAATTGCTGATTGTTTAATGTATTGAAAAATCTTCAGATATGAACGGGATTTTATATACTACTTGGAAAGGAAACGGCAAGATGTATGATATAGACATAATTACAAAAGTCTTTGAAAAGAATATAAAACAAAGCGTACGCTCGGTACATAGGTTTGAAAATGTTACAAATAACAGCGTTTACAGGATTGATACCGAATTGCATTCTTACATTTTTAAAATTTATAAAAGCGGATGGCCGGAGGATGGTAAGCTGTTGTTTGTTGATAAAAAGCTTACCGAACATGACATACCCCACGCTAAAATCTTTGTTTACAACCGAGAAAATGCAGATTTCTCGAACGGTTATTTGATAGAAGAATGTTTACCGGGCACAACTGTTGACAGATTAGCCTTGTCTAAAATTGAAATAATTGAAATATTTAAAAAGCTTGGCGATTTAGTATCGCAGATACACCAAATAAAGTTAACCGGTTACGGGTATATAGGTGGAGGGGTAGCTGATTGGTCAAAATTTTCAGAATTTATGTATAACAGTTTTGATGAGTGTACCAATAATTTAATTACACACAACTTGGCGGAACGTGTTGAACTTGAAACCATTTGGCGTGAGATTTATCAAAGATTAAAAGTATGCGATACATATCCCCCCGTGCTTTGCCATACCGACCTCTCGACGAAAAATATTCTTCTTAACAAGGAGAAAATAACGCTAATTGATTGGGATGATGCTCATTCGCTCTGCTGGATAGCGGATATTGCTTGTTTAACATTATGGATGAAGCAGGAGTATGGTAGCAATGCAGAAGTTTACCGACAGGTGTTTCTTGACAACTATAAAACAGAGTATGACATGAACGTTTTTTATGAAACAGAAGATTTGCTTCATGTGCGTTATGGATTGGACAAACTTAATTATTTCATCGGCACACCACAATATGATAGCTTGAAAGTAATTCTAAGAGAATCCTTAGAAAAATGCGGAATGAAAGTGTTAGAATGCCTATAATAATTGTATCATATGTGCAAGATTGTATTAGAATTTAGTAAAGCAGTTAAAATTGTAGAAAATTTATATAATGTGAGAGTGGTGAAATGTGAAAAAAAGCGTTATTATGTCAGCGCTGCTTATAATCCTTTTAAGCGTAGGCAGCTGTGGTACTCGGGTTGATAATAGTGCAAGAAATGTGCCCAATTCCCCGGAAATAAAGACAAACCTTAGCGAATCACCTACACCTTCTGAAATGCTAAAGTCAACGGATGAGTCAGAACCCACACCGAAAACATATACATACGAAATCCGCGCCGGTCTCCATGAAAGTCTCCCTGAGTATCGTTTTGTTGCAACGGGTGTAGCGATGTCAGAGGTTGATTGGGCTACAGCTTTTGTGACCGGCTTGCACGTCTACGATGAAAACGGGTTAGCAATCCTCTCAGAAGATTTTATGGATATTTTGAATGAGGTGGAAGGATATCCAATATACTACCAAATGATAGACACGATGGGACTGCACGTTGTTGACGTAAACTTCGATGGTTATAAGGATGTACTTATTTTGAACTGTTTTCATGGCGCACATTCTAATTCATGGTATGATTGCTGGTTGTGGGATGCCAAGACATCGTCATTTATTTATTCCAAATCATTTGCCGAAATCTGCAACCCCGCTATTGATTGGGATAAGCAATACATTTATTCTAGCGGAGGTTCGGGAGCGGACAATCACGACTACTCTATTTATCAATATATTAATGGTCAATTTGTCATTTCTAATAATTTGCATTGGAATGGGAGTAATTCTGTAGAGTCACACGGTGATGATATTTTAACTACTGCCGGTATCTATGTGAAAGAGGAGCAACTTGTAAATGGCAATATGGAAATTGTGCACGATGGCTTTATCCCAAACAAGGATGCTGATGCCTTGCTGGAGAATTATAGAAACGAAGAACCATGGAAGTTAGACAGCCCTCGATGGTATATGATTGGCGGCCATCACGCGGATGTATGGTTGGAACATTGATCTAGATTTATGAACTTGTAGGTTGCGAAAATGAAATTATAAGATGGTAGATGTTAAAATTCTTTCGTGATAAGATTTAAAATAACTATTAAAGAATGGCAGGAAGGCTAGAAAAAATCAAGCTTTCCTGTTTTTTTGTGACTAAAGCTCAAGTGTGAATTTTGGCCGTTTCGATATCCTTATGACCAAGATAACCTTTAGCTCGAAGAAGAATACGAGTAAACGTTATCATGTCAATAAGAATAGGTGTAGATGTTACACTTTTCCTAATATTTGACTTATCATACTTTGGAATGTATAATTAAGGAAAAAAATATTGTACATAATTCGTAATGGGGGGCTATAGGGCTTTATGGATATTAGATATATTAAACAACCGACTGGATATTTATGTGGACAATCATGTGTAGCTATGCTTGCCAATGTCTCTGTAGATGAGATTATTATTTTGATGAATAATGATAAAGGAACATCAAAAAAGGAAATAGCAGATGCATTGACCCACTATGGTATAAAACATGCTAAAACCATGACAAAAGCAGATAACTCAACACTCTTGCCAGACGTATGTATTTTAAAACTACTTCTTCCTGGCTACGGCCATTGGGCACTATATTACAAAGGAATTTATTACGACCCTGAATTTGGCGTTTTAGAATGTTGTTATCATAAAGCAAAAATACAATACTATTTAGAAATATATATGGAGGATTAATGGATTTTACAAAAATCGTAATTGAAAGAGCAAGGACCAGTGATGCTAAGGTTCTTACTCATATCTCTAAAAGAGCTTTTGATGATGATTCAAAAAGATTTTTGAATAGAGAGTGTGGCGGTGGTCCACCTGGTTATTCAGCTGAAAAGGTAAATAGCAGATTGATACGATGTACGGAGTACTATAAGATTAGATTAGAGGATTATACGACTATAGGTGGTATTATTATTTCGCCTAATAACAGTAAATGTTATATTCAAAGAATGTTCATCGATATTTCGTATCAAAACCAAGGATTAGGTAAGTATATTATTGATTATATGCAGATGATATATCCAGATATAGAGGAATGGGAATTAGAGTCTCCATGTGAAAATATACGAACAAATTGCTTTTATTCTAAATGTGGTTTCAAAATTACAAATACTGAAAAAGGTTTTAATTACTATAAAAAATGTATAACCTGTAAATAGAATTGATAAGAATTTGTAGCACAAATAAGTAAATCACTTATAATTAATCAAGTTAAAAGATAATACATTGTTAGGATTATAGCAATCGTCCTTGATTAAGAGAGAGAGAAGGAACATTATGTCTGAAAAGAATAGTAAAAATATAATCGCAATATTGATTGGTTTAATTTTGTGGTTCATTTTCATTTGCGATTTTGAAATGGCTAGGTACGGTATTTACACCATTTTTAGCTACAATGTTCATGAAATATTATCAGCTATTCCATATCTATGTTTTTTATTCACAGTATGCTGGCTGCTAGTGCTATTTCTAAGAATTGTTCGTGATAAGAAAATAAAGTCAAATTGGTTATTACTTGTTATTTTATTGGTCTTTAGTGTTGCACAATTTAGTTATATTCATAATCAATCAAAAAAGGTATCAATTACATGTGTAGCGAGTATAAAAAGCATTGATCCTCGAAAATTAGAAATTGAAATTGACACAGATGAAAAAATTATAACGTTAGATTGTCCAATGCTTTTGATAGATATTTTGAAAACAGATGGCACTGAATATCTTATTACATATGAAGGGAGTAAATCAAATATTAATTATGGAAAACTCTCTATGATAAGCGAAACAAGTAGTGTCGAAGATATAATTGATTGGTGAATTTAGTTTATTTATTTTGATTGACATGATATTATGGTACGAGTAGTAGAGACAATTATCCAATGTAAAAACAAGATATGCTTATTGGTTAAATTACTGTATGATCACCGAGAAAAATAAAATATTAATACAGAGGCATACAATAGCAGGAAGAAGGAGAATGGTATGCCCATAAACCTGATTTCTTTGCTGCTGTCCCATAAATGGTGTATTTTCTACATATTCAGGTGTTTAGGATTAATTAGGCTAGAAGGGAATAAAATACATGAAGTTTAAACATGAACTCGTTTTACCAAATAATGATTTGCCTTTTAAAATGTTTACTTTTGAAGGGATGGAAGGCAATTACCAAGTGGTAAAACATTGGCACAACTCTATAGAAATCTTTTTAGTTTTAGAAGGAAATATTGATTTTTACATTAATTCCAGTCATTATCCTTTAAAAGAGAATCAATTGATATTAGTGAATTCCAACGAAATCCATTCTAATAATGCTCCAAAATCGAATCAGACCATTGTCTTACAGATTCCAATGCAATCTTTTGAGCAGTATACAATGGAAGATCAGTTTCTTTGGTTTCACAATGTGAAATTAGAACACTCAAAAGACCTTATTGACACCATTCGGTATATGTATGAAATATACCAAGCTAGAGAATATGGATATGAATTAGAAGTGAAAAGTTACTTTTATCATTTACTATATCTATTAGTTACGAAACATCAAGAAAATGCCATTGATAAAGAACGAATAGAATGGAACAAGAATCTGAAAAAATTATCCAAAATCACATCCTATATAATGGAAAATTACACTAATGAACTCTCCTTAATTAGTGTAGCTAAAGTGTTTGGATTCTCACCTACTTATCTATCTAGAATGTTTCAAAAATACGCAGAAATCAACTATAAATCCTTTGTTCAGAATGTAAGAGTGGAGTTTGCCTATAAAGAATTAGTGAATACTAATTTATCTATTGAGCAAATATCTATAAACAATGGATTCGCCAATAGTAAATCATTTTCTAAAGCCTTCCATAAACGATACGGAAGTCTTCCAAGCGAATACCGTAAAAATCTAAAAAGAGCAAGAAAGTGCCATTGATAAGATAAGTTTTTGGTCGAATCAATTCCTTCAATTTAGTATAATAATTCTAAGGTATATAATTTGTACATATATAGTAAAATTGAAAAGGGATATGTCCTATAGGAGGAATTTATGATTAATTTACCAAGTATTAAAATAGGTATTGTAGCAGTAAGTCGTGACTGCTTTCCAATGGAATTATCAGAAAATAGAAGAAAAGCAGTCGTGGCTGAATATACAAAGTCACATGGAGAAATCTATGAGTGTCCAATTGTTGTAGAAAGTGAAATCCATATGCAACAAGCATTAGAGAATGTAAACAATGCAGAATGTGATGCTTTAGTAGTATATTTAGGTAACTTTGGACCAGAAACATCTGAAACATTACTTGCAAAATATTTTAATGGGCCAGTTATGTTTGTAGCAGCTGCAGAAGAATCTGGCGATAATCTAATTGGTGGTCGTGGCGATGCATATTGCGGTATGTTAAATGCAAGTTATAACTTAAAACTTCGTAATATCAAAGCTTACATACCAGAATATCCAGTTGGAACAGCATCAGAAGTTTCGGATATGATTGCTGAGTTTTTACCAATTGCTAGTGCAGTAATCGGATTAAATAATTTAAAGGTGATTAGCTTTGGTCCACGTCCACAAGATTTCTTAGCTTGTAACGCACCAATCAAACAACTTTATAACTTAGGAATTGAGATAGAAGAAAATTCAGAACTTGATCTCTTTGAAGCATTTAATAAACATGCGAATGATCCACGAATTCCAGAAGTTATAAAAAGCATGGAAGAAGAATTAGGCGAAGGTAATCTTAAGCCAGAAATATTACCCAAATTAGCTCAATACGAGATTACATTATTAGATTGGATCAAAGAGCATAAAGGTTCTAGAAAATATGTAGCAATCGCAGGTAAATGTTGGCCAGCATTCCAAACACAATTTGGTTTTGTGCCATGTTATGTGAATAGCCGTTTAACAGCAATGGGAATTCCAGTTTCTTGTGAAGTAGATATCTATGGTGCAGTAAGTGAATTTATAGGTACGGTTGTTTCTAATGATGCGGTAACTTTATTAGATATTAATAACAGCGTACCAGCTGATATGTACGAAGAAGAAATTAAAGGTAAATTCAACTATACATTAAAAGATACATTCATGGGCTTCCACTGTGGTAATACTGCTTCCAGCAAATTATCATTCTGTGCGATGAAATATCAGATGATTATGGCTAGAAATCTTCCAGAAGAAGTAACTCAAGGAACTTTAGAAGGAGATATCATCCCTGGAGATATAACATTCTTTAGATTACAAAGTACCGCTGATGCAAAATTAAGAGGTTATATTGCTCAAGGTGAAGTTCTTCCTGTAGCAACTCGTTCATTCGGTGCTATTGGTATCTTTGCAATTCCAGAGATGGGAAGATTCTATCGTCATGTATTAATCGAAGGAAACTACCCACATCATGGTGCGGTTGCATTCGGTCATTTTGGTAAAGCAATTTATGAAGTATTTAAATATATTGGTGTAGAAGTAGAAGAAATTGGATTCAATCAACCAAAGGGTATGTTATATAAGACAGAAAATCCTTTTCTAAAATAGTAACTGAGATTGCTGGTGGATTGGATAAAATTTAGAGATACGGTTATTAGGAGTTATTTTTATATGTAATAGAAAGAGGATTGAAAGTCATGTTTCAGTCCTCTTTTTAAAAATTTTCAGGTAGCAGATATTAAAAAAGACAGTAATCTATCCATGCATAAATTGCTGTCTTTTTTCTGTGTCTAAACTGTGAATGTAAACTGAATCCTATCTAATGATACATAGAATACTTTTAATCATAAACCAAGATACGGTTTTATAGATTCCATTATCAATCATCCTGCAAGGCATCGTATCCATGCTCGTTGGTACGGATTCTAATTACCTCTTCTACATCATAAATGAAAATCTTTCCGTCACCGATTTTTCCAGTATAAAGTACCTTTTGTACTGTATCTACAAGAGTTTGAATTGGAATTTTGCAAATTACGATATCTATTTGTATCTTTGGTAATAATTTTGCATTCACAGGAGCACCTCTGAAATAAGTTTGATGTCCCTTCTGAGCACCATGCCCAAAAACATTTGTGATAGTAATTCCAGTAACGCCAAGTTTGTCAAGTGTTTCATGAAGTTCTGAGAACTTTGTTTGGTTGGTAATAATCGTTACTTTTGTAAGTTTTGCTCCATTTTGCTTTCTATCTACTATAGGAACTGCTACATGTACTGGAGCAGGAGCAACCGTAGGAGTATTTTTGCTATGATTCATAGTGGAATGTTCATATGATTCTGTTGCTTCTACAATAGGAGCAAAATCAGGATATGCAATATTTCCATGCTCACCAATATCAAGACCATTAATTTCTTCTTCACGTGATACACGAATTCCTATAGTCACTTTAAGGACATACCATACCAAACATGAGGTAGCGAACACGAATGCACCAACTGCGACTATTCCGATTAGCTGAGCACCAAGAAGCTTAAAGCCGCCACCATAGAAAAGTCCGTTTTTCGCTGAGAGTGTTGTTACGCCTTCTTTTGCAAATAATCCTACAAAAATTGTACCCAACACACCACAACATAAATGAACTGAGGTAGCTCCAACTGGATCGTCAACTTTAATGCGATCAAACAACATTACAGCAAAGACTACGATAATACCTGCAATTGCACCAACTAATAGAGATACCTCAATGGTAAAATATGCACAACCGCCGGTAACAGCTACTAAACCTGCAAGGCAACCATTAATTGTCATACCTAAATCTGGCTTTCCAATAATTATCCAGGAAGTAATTGTAGATGTCAAAACTGCTGCAATGGCCGCTGTATTTGTTGTCATAAGTATATGCATAACATCAGCAGGTTGTTGGAAACTCATTGTAGAACCTGGATTAAATCCAAACCATCCAAGCCATAGAACGAACAGACCGATCACAGCAAGAGACATATTGTGGCCTGGAATCGCCTTTACTTCACCGTCTTTGCCATATTTTCCAATACGTGGTCCTAGAATTAATGCACCGGCAAGAGCTGCCCAGCCACCAACTGAATGAACTACTGTATCACCTGCAAAATCCATAAACCCAAGATCAGCCAACCAGCCACCACCCCATACCCAATGGCCTATAATTGGATATATAACAAGGGTAAGCACAAATGAGAAAATGATAAAGGAAAGATACTTTACTCTTTCTGCAACCGCACCCGAAACAATAGTTGCTGCTGTTCCACAAAATACCAACTGGAAGAAAAATTTCCCCCAAAAAGGAACATTCGATGTTAGAGTACTGTCATAAAATGAAAGATCAACATTTCCCAGAATAAAAATATTCTCTGTACCAACAAATGGATTATCACCACCGAACATCAAACCCCAGCCAAGCAAAAGAAAACCTAATGATGATACTGCAAATACAATGAAATTTTTCGATAGTATATTTACTGTGTTCTTCGAACGTGCGAATCCTGCTTCCACCGAAGCAAATCCAAGATTCATAAAGAAGACCAATATAGCAGCTAAAAACACCCACATTGTGTCTATTATCATTGTTGTATCCATACTATTACCTCCTTGAAATTTTGTATTAACAAAAAAAGAAGAGAGCATGCGTTCTAATATAAGACCGCCTTTGCTCTCTTCTTTTTCTTTAATTTCTAAATTATACCAAATTAATTTTATTAAATCAATATAATTTTTTAATTTTTTATATTTTATGGTTACAGTTCAGACTTCGTCTGAATCATTAGAGAAAAACTTATAATAAGTGTGGAAAAGATGGCGACATCAATAGAATTATGTACTGGTGTATGGCTTTTCTTCATTGGAAAGAAATAAATTATGAGGTGGATAATGAACGACTTGGGTACAGTAGAATAAGCAGATATGAATGTAATAAAAGTAGCACGAGCAGATAAAAAAGGAAGTTAAAGGATCATGGAGGGATTTTAGAACAGTAATATCGTGACTTTCGCCCTATTTAGGCCACTAGGATAGGACAATAATACCATAATATACAAGTAAAAAAATGTTGAAATTCTTATTTGATGATGATAATATGCTAATGTAAATATAAATCAATAGGCAAATTTAGAGAAATCTAGAGACGCAAAGCTATAGGGACTAAAGTTTTATAACTATGTCAGCCAGTTGCCAAAGAGTGCATTATACTTTTTGTTTTTTATTAATTAGTGTCATAATTAATTATGTAAATTACTTAATTTATAAGGATAATATAAAGCTACTCTTATTTGAGTAGCTTTTTTAATGTACCTCTGAGGAAAATAATAATCTCGTGGAGGTAGAAAATGAATAAACGAAAAATAGCAGCCATTATGGCTGTGGCAGTAACTGTTAATTTGACAGCGCCAGCAATGCCAGCTTTAGCAAACGTGGTACCTAGAAAGATTACTTCGGTAGTTTCAACAAAAGAAGCTACAGTTCTAGCTGCTAAAGCAACTATAAGTAAATTTGATTTATTAACCAACAGTAATATTGGTGCTTATAATGATGTTTTCAAAATGGATAACTCAAATATTAAATCTATAACTAATAATGGAGGTAAATATTTTTCTTCCACTATTGATAAATCTATAGATGGAGATTTTGACACCCATTGGGAAACGGGTAAGCCTAATAACTCTAGCTTTACTAATGAAGTAGTTGTTAAGTTTAATGAAGAAACAACGTTAAACAGAGTGGTATATGCAGCGAGACAATCGTCAACTAAAGGTAAAGGATTTGCTACAGAGGTGGAAATCTACGCATCTCTTACGGATGAAGATGATGACTTTACCCTTGTAAGTAGTGGGCAATATACAGGATCTACTGGTGATATAGTAGAAATTAAATTTAATTCATCTAAGTTTAAACGATTAAAGTTTAAATTTGTAAAAGCAAATCAAGACTGGGCTTCCGCATCAGAGTTTATGTTCTATAAAGAAGATGAAGTTAGTGATAAAATGAAGAACTTATTCACAGATGATACAATGAGTAAAGTTAGTGAAGAGTTTAATAGTGTGGAAAAGATAAGTGTTTTAGAAGAAGTAGTAAAAAATCATCCCCTATATAGTGATTTTAAAGAATATATAGAAGATGCAAAAATACTTTTAGAGGATAATAAAATTGAAACTACAACTGCAAAAGTTTCAAAATTAGAAGCTTATTATAATGGAAAAGATGATGAATATAATGATGTGTTCAGAATGCCTAATTCTAACATAATAAATGTAAGTGCGAATGGCGGCGTTTATCCAACTACTAAACTAGAATATATGTTAGATGATAAGCATGAAACACACTGGGAAACAAATAAGAATAATACTGAGGGTTTTACCAATGAAGTAATATTCACATTAGATAAACCGGAAGTGTTAAATAGAATTGCATTTTTAGCAAGGGAAAATAGAAAAGGGTTCCCAGAAGAGTTTGAAATATATGCATCTGAAACAGCCAAGGGAGATACATTCCAATTAGTAGCAACAGGAACTGCTCAAAGTACAAATGACTTTTTAGAGTTTAAATTTCAGCCAACTAAATTTAAAAGAATAAAGTTCAAATTTGTAAAGGCTAATATAAATAGACCTTTTGTAGCTGAGTTTAGATTTTATTCAGAAGATAAAGTCTCAGATATGATTGATAATTTATTTACCAATGGATTAATGAATGAATTATCAGAAGAGTTTAATACGATAGAGAAGTTAGAGGCTTTACAAAATGAAGTAAAAGGACATCCATTTGAGAGCTTATTTGGCGAATCCTTAGACTTAGCGAATAAAATACTAAGGAATGAACAAGATACTGTAAAAGTTATTACAGCAGAACAACATGGGGATATGGTAGCACATGCCAATAAGAATCTAAAATTTGGATTTGGTAATAACAATCAGCCAACAGGAATATCTGCAAAACCAGGTGATGTAATAACAGTTTATGTAGATGCAGATTCTACAGGGCCTCTACCAAGTTTGGCATTCTCACAACAAGAAGGTAGTTTTGCAAACTGGGTAAGAACAGTGAAGTTGCAACCTGGTAAGAATGTAATAACTGTTCCTGATATAGCAAAAGATAAGTGGTATAATCATGATGTAACTAGAGGGGGTTCTATATACATAGTAAATCCGTATACAAAAGAAGAGCAGGGGAACGCCCCAGTTATTAGATTTGAATCAGGTGACAAGTTCCCATTTGTTACAGAAGATACGAATGCAGATGAATTCAAAGAATACTTAATAGCATATAAAAAGGCTATCGATGAAGATATTGCTAAAAACCCTAATGTTTTAGACAGAAAAGTATTAGATATATTCGAATTTGTAAGTGAACATATTGTATGGACAGGCACTGCAACTGGAGCATATGAAACATATATAGTACAAGGGGTAAATCCTTTAGATACAATTAAATCTTACAACAAACATATGGAAGAGATATTTAGATATTATGGTTTGGATGGAAGCAATGAACAAAATGACCCGAAATATATAAGGGAAAATGTTAGATTAGCGCAACCATATGGATATATGTATGCAGCTGGAAATCATATAGGGGTGCAAAGTGATGTAATGGCAAATCATTTAATTCCATTTGAAGAGCGAGGGCCATCATGGGGATTAACTCATGAAATTGGTCATCGAATGGATGTTAATGCAAGATTATATGGTGAAGTTACAAACAATATGTTACCTATGTATATGTCTGCATATTACAATAATATAGATACGAGAATACCATATGAAACTCACATATATAAAAATGTATTAAGTGAAAACTCTAACAAATATACTGAGGGTGGATACTTTGAGAACTTAGCAGTTTACTGGCAATTAGAAATGTATAAACCAGGGTATTGGGGTGAATTAAATAGTCTTTATAGAGAAAGAAATGTTGATTTAGGCAATGAAAATCCTAATAATGTTAAGATGCAATATTTGGTTAAATTCTCATCAGAAGTAATAGGTGAAGACTTAAGTGAATACTTTGCAAGACATGGATTTGAAGTGAATGATGAAACAAGAGTCGAAACTAATAAGTATCCAAAACCAAAGAGTAAGATATGGTATCTAAATGATAGTAAAAATGATTATATAGGAAAGGGATTTACCCAGGACACTAATTTAGATGTTTTACTTAGTAAAGTAAGTAATGGAAATAAGTTAACATTTTATATTGATAATAAGGTTAAAGCAGATCTATTAGGATATGAAATATTAAAAGATGGTAAGGTAATAGGATTTACTTCATCTAATACTTTCATAGATACGGATGCAGATAAACTTAAGAATTCTAAATATGAAGTAATACCTTATGATATTAACTTAGGAACGGGGGATTCTGTAACTATATATGCATTTACACCAATTATTAGCTTTCAACAAGATAAGATTACTTTAGAATTAAGAGAAGAGTTTAATCCAATGGATTATATAAAAGGATTAAGTTATGAAGGAAATGATATTACTTCTAAGGTTATGGTAAAACAGAATGTAGATACTAACAAGAAAGGTATATATCAAGTTAAGTATACTCTAGATGACGAAGGAATATCAGTAGAAAAACTTTTAGAAGTTGAAGTAGTAAGTAACTATGATTATTTATCAGAAGAAGAGTGGACATTTGCAGAAACTGCGTGGGGTACTCCTAGAAGAAATAGTAATATAAAAGGTAGAGTAAATGGAGATATAAAGGAGTTTGAAAATGGTTTTGGAATACATGCAAATGGTATCATAACTTATAATTTATCAGATAAAGACTATGATAACTTCGAAGCTTTACTTGGAGTTGATATGAGTATAACAGCACAAAATTATTCTAGTATAAGATTTGAAATACTAGGGGACGGTGAAGTTCTAGCCTCTACTAAGGTATTAAAGCATGCAGATAATATGGTATATATTAATGTACCGGTTAAGGGTGTAAATCAATTAGTTATAAAAGTAACTGATGCTAATAATGGAAATACTTCAGACCATTCAGTAATAGCTAACCCTAAATTAACTGTAAATAATGCTAAACCAGTGATAACTGCTAATGATAAAGCGTATAAATTAGGCGAAACTATAGACTTTACTTCAGATGTTAATGCAATAGATGCAGAAGATGGAGATATTACAGATAAGATTGAAGTAACTGGTAAAGTAAACTTTAATAAAACAGGTAAGTATATAATTACATATAAAGTAATTGATAGTGATGGTAATGAAGTTATTAAAACTAGAACCATAGCAGTAGTTGATATGAAGGATAATAATTACTTAACAGATTATGATTGGAATACTGCAAAATATAGTTATGCTGCACCTGTAAAAGATGTATCAATCAGTTATAAGACTTTAAGATTAACGGATGAATATGGCAATGAGGTATCATTTGAGAGAGGTATTGGCTCACATTCCAATTCCACCATAACATACGATCTAACAGATAAAGATTATGCATACTTTAGTTCATATGTAGGTGTAGATAGACAAATGTTTGGTTCAGTAGGCTCAGTTACATTTGAAGTATATGTAGATGGAGTGAAGAAATTTAACAGTGGATTAATGACATCAAGAGAGCCTATGAAGTATCTAGAGGTTGAAATAATTGGAGCAAAAGAATTAAAACTTGTAGTAACGGATGGTGGAAATGGTAATGGTTCAGATCATGCTACTTGGGGAGATGCTAAACTTCATTATGCAAATGAAGTACAAGGAAATTATGATGATTTAGAGTTATTAGTAGATGTAGCTAAGAACTACGAGAAAGATAAATATACGATAGATTCATATGAGTTATTCCAAGTAGTGCTTATGAAAGCTGAAGCTATGTTAGCTGATAAACTTAGTAGCCAAGATGAGATTGGTTCAATGATTTCAGAATTAAATGAGGCAATCTCTAGTTTAGAGGAATATGTAGACTTAAATGAGGTTGTAATAATCAAAGATGAATATCT
>JAEWHU010000074.1 GCA_023387635.1 Bacillota bacterium | reverse complement strand
TAATATAATTCTTCATGGCAGTAGGTCTAGTCATAATTTCAGGATTTATCGCTTTTATTGCATATTTTCCTTTCGTAGTTTCAATTCCATACATTCGGTGCAATAATCCTCCAGAAAGGGGGATTTGCTTGCCTATCATTTCACCTAATTCCAATTGGCTACATAATTTGTTAAACTGAATATTATATTGTATATTATTCATTACTTTATCTCCTTAATAAATATATTAATTATGTATACCTCAGATGGATATTATCATGCTTTCTAATATAGTAGCTATAAGGATACTATACCATTTTTTTCATTTTATTTACAATATTAAATTAACTTTATTACACACTTATAAATTTTTAGATAAAATAGCCGTCTTACTGTAAGCACAAAACAGTAAGACGGCTAACATATATTATTTTCATAAAATTTTTACCCTAAAATCAAAGGTCTAATTATTTTCCTATGTTATGTACAATACTAGTATAATCATTTCATTAAATAGAACTTGGTTTCATAATACTATGCAAATATTTATCTTCCTTAATAACATTATCGTATCGATACGCAGACAAAATTAATCCCACTAGGATATCTTCAATCTCACTGTGTAAAAATTAGCTCTTAAAAGAACCAAAAATATCTAGCTGTCCTTTTCTTATATTGGATATAATCATCTCCAAATACTGTAGGTAAAAACTTTTCTTCTTCTAAGATTTGTAGGTGTAGTAACACCACTGTTAATATGACAAATATTAAATGGACCACATTCCCAAAGGCCAATAATATACCAATATATATAAAGTCAAATCCTAAAAATGCTGGGTTTCGACTAAATTGGTATATACCATGTGTAATGATGGTTGTTTTCTCATTATCAGGTATTCCTGCTCTCCAACTATCTTTCATCGTCAGTATAGCAGTGATAAAAACAATAACTCCAAGTATAGCCATGCCGATGCCTAGAATAGATAGTGCGTTTGACTGGGAAACCCTAGTATTTAATAATATACTGATAATTTCAACAGGGACAATAACAAATGTTGAAACACGAAGCAATTTTTCAATTCGTTTCGTTCCTTCTTTCTTATTTCCTTTTCCCAATTGATTGGTAACAATACCTTGCTTTCGTTGGAGATACATTTTCATAAAATATGCGAAATAAAAAGTTCCCATTACGATGAGCATGCTAATTTGATAAAAATTCATTTTAATTTCACCTCATAATTTTTGATTTATTTTTAATCTATCATTTATATGTAATTCAGTACATAAATGGATATTAATCTATACCATTGTACCTCTCTACCTAGATAATGTCCATGTTGAAATGTTAATTTTTACTAAGTAATAGAATAAAAAACTTCTTTAAATTATTTTTCATTATACAAAAAACGCTATTGAATAATTTAGTACTTAGGTATATATTATAGGCAAATGGTATTAATTTCTAATTTTATTATCATGTATAAATTAACAAAATATCTACATAATGATTTATCAAATAATAATGAGGGAGCTAAAAAACATGGAAAGTGTAATAAAGATATCCAATCTAACCAAATCTTATGGTAAAGCAAGAGGCGTTATTAATCTCAATCTAACTGTAAATAAGGGTGACATATTTGGATTTATGGGACCGAATGGTGCTGGAAAATCAACCACCATTCGAACAATGTTAGGACTAATAAGTCCAACGAGTGGAAGCATAGAAATATTTCAAAAGAATGCCTTAACGAATAAGGTAGATATCTTAAAGAACACTGGCTATATGCCTTCAGAAGCTATGTTTTATCCAAATTTGAAAGTTGAAGAAATAATCAAAATGGCTTCTTCTATTCATAAAAAAGACTGTTCCACATATGCAGGTGAGCTTTGCGACAGACTTCAGGTAGATACAAAAAAGAAAATAGATGAACTGTCACTTGGTAATAGAAAAAAGGTCAGTGTTGTCTGTGCAATGCAGCATAAACCTGATTTATACATACTTGACGAACCAACAAGTGGTCTTGACCCACTGATGCAAAATGAATTTTTTAAACTTTTACTTGAACGTAATAAGGATGGAGCTACTATCTTTTTATCTTCTCATGTCTTATCAGAGATACAAAGATATTGCAACCAAGTGGCTATAATTAGAGAAGGTCGTATTATTGCAATGGATACGGTTGCTAATCTGTCTAATACAAATGCTAAGAAAATTAAGATATCAGGATTAAACTCTTTACCTGACATAAAAGGTATTACAGGTGTTGTTAATGAACATGGATACACAACCTTTTTATACAATGGTAGAATTCAAAATTTAATTGGTGTTTTATCGAAAATAGAATATGATGATTTAACCATTGAAGAACCATCTTTAGATGAAATTTTTATCCATTATTATGAAAAGGAGGATAAACAATGATATCTGCTCTATGCGGAATCTTGTTTTAATTATATGACTATCTTTAAACATGAATTTAAAATGAATTTAAAATCTTTACTTATTTGGACACTTAGTATAGGATTAATGTCCTGTTTGCTTCTACTGTTATATCCTAGTCTAAAGACTACTATAAATGAAATGTCCAGTGATTTTAGTAATATGGGTGGATTTTCAGCAGCTTTTGGATTAGATAAATTAAATATTGGGGAAATAATGGGTTTCTATGGAACTGAAATTGGTGCAATTTACGCTCTTGGAAGTAGTATGTTTGCAGCACTTCTTGGTATTGGTATTTTGTCTAAGGAAGAAAGTGGCCACACCTCAGAATTTATTTTTACATTACCCATTAGTAGGAAGCGAGTTATTACTGAAAAACTCCTATCGGTGATATTTATAATATTATGTTTTAACCTTATATGTATTTTGTTAATATTAATAAGTTTTCTTATAATAGGAGAAAGTGTTGATATGAAAGTTTTTTTACTATATCACCTTGCCCAATTAATTATGAACATTGAGATAGGTGCCATCTGTTTTGCTTTATCTGCATTTTCAAAGAAGGCCAATCTTGGTTCTGGACTGTCAGTAGCTTTATTATTATACTTTACTGATATCATGGCAAAAATTGTGAAAGAAACTGAATTTTTAAAATATATTACTCCATTTTATTATTCAGGTGCCGCAGACATTATTACTTCTTCTTCCATTGATGTTAGTCTACTGATGCCTGGATTACTGATTACTATCATCTCCATTGCAATTGGTTATGTAAAATATACGAAAAAAGATTTAGCTTCATAATTATTCAATTCGCTGCCAGCAAAGCGACATTCTCATAAAAAGTAATAAGGGATTAATGTTAATGGATTTACCTAGCCATTTAACAATAATCCCTTATTTATTTGCGAAATAATATAACATTACGTTCTATATTTACTGTGGGAACAGCTCCAATTACTCTTGAATCAGTACTATGCAATCTGTTATCTCCTAATACATAATATTCATCATCTTTTATTGTATATTCTATATCATCTGAGCTTAAACTTTCATAGAAAGCATATGTTTCTTTTAGAATATTTCCATCAATAGATACTGTATTTCCTTGAATTTTAATGGTTTCACCTGGTAGTCCAATGATACGCTTTAGAATACTTTTTTTCTCTCCCTTTATATATACTTTAATCGATACAATATCACCTCGTTCTATCTTTTTAATTTTTGTACTTACTTCCAGTAGCTTGTAGTTATTACCTATTGTGTTCTCCATGGAATGACCATCACTATAAGAAGCCCAAAATCCAAGTTTAGCCACTGTATATCCACCAAAAAACATTATTGCTAAAGTATATACCGCGATAACTGTATAAAACTCTGCTTTAGATAAAGTTTTTTTAGACAAATATTTTATCATAGAAAAAACCTCCATGTGAATATTAATAGCCCAATCAAAAAACCAATCAAGTATGCAATTGGTGCTATTTTTATTAGATATTTTAATACATCAATGTGTGAATATTTTTTCATAGTATTCTCCATTCTGCTATGTGAAAATGCTTGATTTTTCACATTATATCCATTGTTTTACAATAAACTAAGTTTATTGTACCTCTATGCCTTGGAAATGTCTATGATAATATGTATTTTTACAAATTCAAGTATAATTTTGAAGCTGCATAAGCTATTATTCACTCCTAATGTCAACACCTTTATAACAATCAAAACCAAGTATTTCCTCTTTCGTATAATGCAAAGCTTCCTCTTCTGTTAATACTTTAGACCAACTTACACGGTTATTAAGCTTTGCGCCTTCACCAAAATTACCATATTCAGCAAAATATACCGTTTCTCTAGCATCAACTTTTCCCCAATCATCAAATCCTTCTTCTTTTATATGTTTTCCAATATAGGAATTAAGAATAACAACTTTACCGTGATTTCTCCAAGGTCTAGCTAGATATACACTATTCTTTGGACAATCACTAGTAAACTTACAACGATTAAATACAAAGCCATGTTTACCTTTCCCGGTTGATGGTGCAGCCACATAACCATTGACTTCTTTACCTATATTATTAGAAAAAAGTTCACATTCATCAAAATAACAAGTCCCACCTCCAAATATGAAGTCAACATCACCACATATATAGCAGTTCTTGTAATAATGCCTTCCATGTAATCTAGGTTCAAATTCTTTTGGGCCTCTAAATCCATTCTTTTCAAATGCAGTAGGAGGAAGAGGTGCTGCAAATAAGGTGTCCTGCCCACCAAGAAACTTACAATTCTCAAATATAATTCGGTCACCATCGACATACAATGCAAGAGCTTGTCCTACTTTTGGACCTGGCCCTGAAGAATTGCTAAAGGTTATATTCTTTGCAGTAAAGTCATTGCAGTCTACAAATACAGTTGGCGTACGAAATGTTCCTCTTTTCTCACCATCTTCCATAATAAAATTAGCATAATCATCATATTCAATAATAGTTTTATCTTTATCTTCACCTAATAATGTAATATTTGCCTGATTAATCCATAGCTTTTCTTTATAAACACCATTTGAAATACTAATTATTATATAGTCATTTTGATGTTTACTAGCATATATTAATGCTTCGCTTATACTCTGGAAATCTTGTAAACCATCCTTTGCTACGCAAATTATAATTGTATTTTTCATCCTATACTCCTTTATATTCAGATTTTAATCAATTAATAATAATATATATAATTAAAGGACAGTGAAAATCCCACTGTCCTTATTCCTCTTACATTTGTTTACGAACTATTTTATATTCATCATTAAACTGAAAATGTGGGCAATTATCAAAAGTATTTCTTAAAAATTGTCCCATTTCATCTTCATCTAAATTAACTTCACATACATACTGATTGTAATCCTCATCATATTCATAATTAAGACAACATTCACAATTTGATTTTCCTTTCATAGTAAAGACCTCCTATTGATTCATTATAACTATATTTAATGTGTTAATCAAGTAAGTGAAAAGAAAAACAGCTATATTAAATGTTAATATTACTTAGCAAATAACATAAAGTATCCTAAAACAATACAACCTAATACAATTCGATACCAACCAAATACTTTAAAATTATGTTTTTTAATATAACCCATTAAGAATTTGATTGCTATTATGGACACTACAAAGGCTACTACCATACCAGTCACCAATAACACTAGTTCATTTCCTGAAAAATCCAGTCCAAATTTTAATAGTTTTAATGCACTTGCACCAAACATAACTGGAATCGCTAGAAAAAATGTAAATTCTGCCGCAACCGACCTTGATATACCAATCATAAGTGCTCCTAAAATAGTTGCACCAGAGCGAGATGTTCCAGGAAATACTGCTGCAATAAGTTGGAACGCACCTATGTACAACGCCATTTGATAGGTAATTTCAGAAATTGAATTTACTTTAGGGGATTTACCTATGTTAAGATTTTCAATTACTATAAAAAGCACACCAAACAAGATTAACATAATAGCTACTGTTGTATAGTTATAAAACAGATCATTTAATACGTCATCCCATAATATACCAACTATAGCTGCTGGAATGCACGCAACAACGATCTTAAACCACATAGTAAAGGTATCTTTTTTGATAGATATTTTCTCTTTAAAGGAAAAAGGTATTAGTTTATTCCAATACAGTACAACAACTGCCAATATTGCACCAAGTTGAATCACAACAAAAAACATTTCTTTAAATGCTTCTGAAACATTCAGTGGCATAAATTCATCTACTAATATCATATGTCCTGTACTACTAATTGGTAACCACTCGGTTATTCCTTCAACAATTCCTAGTATAATTACTTTAAATAACTCTAATAAATCCATTATATTCTCCTATCCTATACTTTATTATTAATTTATTTTATTTCTAAGTCATATGCAGTGTACCTATAACTATATACTACCAATTATATTTGTCTTACCAAAAATAAGCAAGGTAAATATTCTGCACTTTTTACTAATCATTAAGCTTATTTATTTGGTTTTCATAAAGTGTATAAGTTATGCAAAAAGGTATTCAGGCAAAGAGAATCCTCCATGCCTCAATACCTTCTGATAAAAATATAATTGTTATATTATCTATTATTCTTCAGTCTCATATTGATGTGCTGGCTTTTCAAAGAAATCAACTTTTGGTTCTAAGAATTTAACTTCATGTTTTGAAAGGTCGTCAACATATTTATCAAGATTATCAAAGATATGATCCCAGTTCCATAATTCATCGGATAAGTTAAGATAATCCTTAACTTTTTCGCAACCAGTAGGAACTACAGGATGTAATAATACAGTCGCAACCTTAACAAGATAAAAACTATCTACTAATATTTGTAGACGTAACTCCATGCTATCTTCTTTGTCAGCAATACGAATATTGTTTGACCAATGTTTATTCATATCACGGATATATTCATCAAGTACATAAGAGATACGGTGGAAGTCATGATTATACATGTGCTTCTCATACTCAAGTACTGCTTTCTCAGACATCTCAATTGCTTTTTTACTTACTTCGCCAGTTGGTATTTTGCAGTCATTGTATTTTTGTATTGTATAGAAGCAAGAACGAACCAAACGGTTAAATACATTGGTAAGTAGATTTCCTTCTTTTAATACAGTATCAACACCAACTTTTTCATTTTCTGGCATATATACTTGTGGTTTAAAACCTGTACTTTTCGTAGATAAACCAAGACTTATAAAGTGCATTCTTAATTGTTCAGTACTATAATGTTCAAGCAATTCACTTGCCATTGGCGGTTTGATTTCTGAACTACTACTTGCCTTTGTGTCCATAAATAATATATGACGGTTTGCTATAAGGTGAGGGAAATTAATATTTTCAATATCAATTTCAGTATTATGAGGATATTTTAATCCCATGAGCATTGCCATCTCAGCTATACCATAGAAATATATATTATCTTCACCAATAAATTGGTAAACAGTACAATCTTTACTATCCCACCAATTCTTCCATTCATCATCACTAGCTCCTTTTTCTTTTAGGTAAGTTCTTGTAAAGGAAACTGGTGCCCATAATGATTCTGGCCATACCCAGAAAGTTAAATCATCTAAACCATCTTTATTAGGTACTTTAACGCCCCATTCAACATTACCAGATAAACGGAAAGGTACTAATGTTTTACCAGCTCTAAAGAATATTCCTAATTTATCAAATAATTCTTTTGCCTTATCTCTTCCGTCTAAATCTTTGAACACAAAAGTCACAGAAGGCTTTTTCTCTTCATCAATGGTTGTATGTTCAGGTAACATAGCTTCTAATTCAGCTAAATCTGTTATATATTTACGTGATACATGAATAACAGGATCTTTTAGAAACTCATCAATGGTATTTAGTTGATATTTTCTTGTATTTGTTTCTTTTCTAAGACCATCGATATAGGCTCTCATTCTATCATTGCAATCTTCTAATTTGAAGTACCAATTAGTTACTTCTTTTAGAGATGGCTTTTTACCAGATAATGCACTTATTGGGTCAATTAATTCAGAAGGCATATATTGATGTCCCAAAGAACACTCATCTGCATAAGCTTTTTCAGAAGTACATCCATCGATTGGGCATCTACCTATAACTTGACGACCATTTAGAAATACATCATATTCATCATCATAGTATTGAGGTGTAGACATCTGAACTAAATAACCATTGTTATAAAGTGTATCAAATATTTCCTGTGATACTTTATCATGCATACGTCCAGATTCACCAAATGCTGATGTTCCATATAAATTTAAATTAATATCAAAATTTTCTAATGTTTTTTTCTGACTTTCATAGTTAGAATTAACGTATTCTTCAATGGTTCCAGTATATCCACTTTCTTTTAATTTACGATAGCTTTCTACAATTGGAGAACCATAACAATCTGTTCCTGATACAAAGATAACATTATCTTTACCTATTCTGTCTCTTAAAAATCTTGCATAAACATCTGCATGAACAAACATTCCACCTACATGACCAAAGTGTAATTCCTTATTACCATATGGCATACCAGCAGTAACTACTGCTCTTTTTGGAAATACTGGTCTTTCATTCCTAACTCTTAAATTTTTCATAAAATACCATACCTTTCAGTTTTAATATTGTAATATATTTATAATTTAATTCAATTTTCATCCATTCATATTAAGTATTCCATTTTATTCAATACAAGATGACTGGACTTATCTACTTACGAGAATAATTTGTTAAAATTGTTTTTGTTTTTTGATATTAAGAATATCCTTAATAAGATTAATCTATTTATCTTTCTGCTAAACTCCGAAAATATTAATATTTAATAGGATAAAATCATACCAAATATTACACATTTTCAAAATTAACGTAAAAAAAATCACCTCCTGTAATATAACAGGGGCGAATTCATCGCGGTACCACCCTTTTTTATTAATATGTCACCATATTAATCTCTTCGAGTACAATCATACTCTCATTCTGTAACGTGAACAAACGTCATAGCATCACTTAATTAAAAGATCCGTATGCAGCTCCAAGCCTTGTTTCATCATATCCTACATAATTTTCTCTCAGCTACCGAAAACTCTCTGTGTATGTTTTATATGACTACTCTTCTCTTCATAGCCTTTATTATTTTTCTATATTATAATTCTTTTATCTACATATGTCAAATGGAATATATACTTTCCACTAATGTTTCACCAATTGCTAAATTGCATGCAATTACAGAAGCTAGCGATAGTTGCTAATTAATAATTGGCATCAAAATATTTCATTACTTCCATTAATTCTAAAAACTTCTTGCTATCTCCACCTGCATCAGGGTGATACTT
>JAEWHU010000018.1 GCA_023387635.1 Bacillota bacterium | reverse complement strand
GATTTCTCAACGTTTACTGTTTTGGTTTGTTTCTATTCATCTCTTATAGAGGTTACTCTATTAAGATTCATAGAATGAAAATTTTAAGAATTTTCAAGGTTGTTTTACTGTTCAATTATCAAGGTTCTTTTGTCTAACTGTAAGTTATTTTGTCGCTTACATTTGACGCTTGTATATCTTAACATATTCAGAATTGTTTGTCAACAACTTTTTAAAACTTATTTTTTCTGAATATTCATTATTTTTTTGCTGTGTTTTAGACAACTTAATTAGTTTAACACTCTCTTTAAAGAATTGCAAGCTTTTTTTTAAACTTTTTAAACTTTTTTAATTCTTTGCAATATACAATACTTTTAAATTTGAATCTGAATATAACTTCCCAAAGGGACAGTGCTTAGAAGTATATCATCCGTATTATTATTTGTCAATATTAATAGTACAAAAATTAAAACCCACACTTCTGGTTCATTAAGTGTGGGTACTCTTACAAACATCAACCCATTCTATATAATTAGAGTACTTTTCTAATTCTTCTATAGTAAGTTCAATGGCACTATTACTACTACCACAAGCAGGATATACAGTCTTAAATCTTTTTAGTGAAACATCTAAATATACATCCACATTCTCTTTTATACCAAATGGGCATACACCTCCAATAGCATGTCCTATTAATTCCTCTACTTCATCAGTAGATAACATTTTTGCTTTTACATGAAATACTGATTTGTATTTTGAGTTATCAATCTTAACATCTCCTGCTGTAACTATTAATATTCCTTTATCATCTATTTTAAATGATAAGGATTTTGCAATACGTTCAGGCTCACAATTTAATGCCCTCGCAGCTAATTCTACAGTTGCTGATGATGTATCAAATTCTTGAATCTTTGAGTCTATACCATATTTCTTAAAATATGCCTTTACTTTATCTATTGCCATATCCTAGTCTCCTTCAGTCAATTATAATAATTTTATGTTCCATTATAATATTAAAACTACTGTTACACAAGGTTATATTAAATTAAGTTATGTAAGGTAATTTCGTAGGTTCCCCTAATGAATTCAATTGTTACAATATAAAAGGCTATCCTATAGAGATATAGCCAAAAGATGAAATCTTTTTAGATGAATCTTTATAGATTTAATCTCTTGGGATAACTCACATAAGAATAGCCAAACTATTTTTCATAACTATAATTTTATAGTTGCCTAAAGCTTAATCTAGCTCAAGTCCTCCAGTATATAATTGATAGTATTTTCCTTTTTGTTCAATTAAGTCTTCGTGATTACCTTTTTCAACAATTCTTCCTTGTTCTAATACGATAATAACATCTGAGTTTTTAATTGTTGATAAACGATGGGCAATTACAAATACAGTTCTACCCTCCATAAGTTTATCCATTCCTTCTTGTACTAGTGCTTCTGTTCTTGTATCTATACTTGAAGTCGCTTCATCTAGTATTAAAACTGGTGGATTGGCAATAGCTGCTCTAGCAATCGCTAATAACTGCCTTTGACCTTGTGAAAGATTAGCACCATCACCTGTAATCATGGTATCATAGCCATTAGGTAAATGTTTAATAAAATGTTCTGCATTGGCTAATCTAGCTGCTGCATATACTTCTTCATCAGTAGCATCTAATTTACCATAACGAATATTATCCGCTACTGTTCCAGTGAACAAGTGAGTATCTTGTAATACAATTCCTAAACTTCTTCTTAAATCATCTTTTTTAATTTTGTTAATATTAATACCATCATATCTAATTTTACCATCTTGGATATCATAAAAACGATTTATTAAGTTAGTTATGGTTGTTTTACCAGCACCAGTAGCTCCTACGAAAGCTACTTTTTGACCAGGTTTTGCATAAAGTTCTATATCATGAAGTACGATTTTTTCATCTGTATACCCAAAATCAACTTTATCAAACACTACGTCACCTAATAATCTTGTATAGGTCACAGTTCCATCACTATGAGGATGTTTAAATGCCCAAAGTCCTGTTCTATTAGCTACTTCTGTTAATTCACCATTTTCATTTTCAGCAACATTAACAAGTGTTACGTATCCTTCATCAACTTCAGACTCTGCATCCATTAATGCAAATATACGTTCAGCACCAGCAAGAGCCATTATGATTGAATTGAATTGTTGTGCTATTTGAGCAATTGGTTGATTAAATATACGAGTTAATTGTAGAAATGAAGCTAATCCACCAATTGTAAATCCTCCTATACCATTAATAGCTAACCCAGCACCTACAACCGCAGTAACAACATAATTAAGATATCCTAAGTTACCCATTATAGGCATTAAGATATTAGCAAACTTATTTGCATTATTTGCACTCTCAAATAATTCTTCATTTAATATATTAAACTTTTCTTTTGTTTCTTCTTCATAGTTAAATACTTTAACAACTTTTTGTCCTTCCATCATTTCTTCGATATATCCATTCATTTGACCTAAGGATTTTTGTTGTTGTTTAAAGTTAACTGCACTTTTGCCACCAATATATTTAGTGATATTCATCATAACTATAACCATAATTATAACAAAGAAAGTTAATGGTATATTGATTATAACCATTGAGATAAATGTACTCACTACAGTAATTATGGATGCTAATAATTGAGGTATACTCTGACTTATCATCTGTCTTAATGTATCAGTATCGTTGGTGTATACACTCATAATATCACCATGTGCATGGGTATCAAAGTATGGTATCGGTAATGTTTCCATATGTGCGAACATATCATCTCTAAATCTTTTTAGAGTTCCTTGTGATACCTGAATCATTAACCTACTATATAAGAATGTTGAAACTACACCAACTAAATATATAAAAGCCATAATAATAATTGCTCTTAATAATGGCATAAAATCTACTACAGTATCATTTAAATAAGGAGTAATATAATCATCAATTAATGATTTAATAAATATAGTTCCTATTACATTTGCAAGTGCACTTATAATAATGCAAATAGCTACTCCCACACATCTTATTTTATAGTTTTTAACAATATATAATAATAATCGTCCAAGTGTTTTCATAGAATCTTTACTTAGAGCCTTATTTGGAGATTTTGAAATATTTAAATTATTATTTTTACTATTACTTTTCATCCTTTTGACCAACTCCTTTCTTTTGTGATTCATACACTTCTCTATATATGGCATTGGTCTCTAGTAATTCATCATGTGTTCCAAAGCCATTAATTTTGCCTTCATGGAGTACAATTATCTTATCTGCGTCTTCTATGGATGATATTCTTTGAGCAATTATAATCTTAGTTGTATTAGGTATCTCTTCTTTAAAAGCTCTTCTTATTTTCGCATCTGTTTTTGTATCAACTGCACTTGTAGAGTCATCAAGAATTAAAATCTTTGGTTTCTTTAGTAGAGCTCTAGCGATACAAAGTCTTTGTTTTTGTCCACCTGATAAATTGGATCCCCCTTGTTCAACATAAGTATCATATTTATCTGGGAATCTTTCAATAAACTCTTGTGCTTGTGCTAATTCACATACTCTAATAATATCTTCATCTGTTGCTTCTTTATCACCCCATCGAAGATTTTCTTTTATAGTACCAGAGAATAAAACATTCTTTTGTAGCACCATAGATACTTCATCTCTAAGTGTATCGATATCGTAATCACGAACATCAATACCACCAACTTTTACTGTTCCAGTTGTAGTATCATATAATCTTGGAATAAGTTGTACTAATGAACTTTTAGCACTTCCTGTTCCACCAATAATACCTATTGTTTCACCTGAATTAATTGTAATATTAACGTCTTCTAATACTAATTTATTAATATTATTACTATAACTAAAATTTACATCCTTAAATTCTATTGTTCCATCTTTTACAGTATAGATTGGATTTTCACAATTTACTAAATTACTTTCTTCCTCTAATACTTCATTAATTCTTTCAATAGATGATTTTGACATAACTACCATAACAAATATCATTGATATAAACATTAATGCTAATAAAATATTACCTGTATATGAAAATAAGCTCATTAATTCACCAGTTGCCATATTTCCATTTAAGATTAAACGTGCACCTAACCATGCTAATAACAAGTTACATGAATACATAGTAAATTGCATAGCTGGTGAATTTAGAAGTAAAATTTTCTCTGCACTAACAAAACTTTTAAATAAAGATGTAGATGCTTTATTAAATTTCTCTATTTCATGTTCTTCTCTTACATAAGCCTTAACAACACGGATACCAGTTAAGTTTTCTTGAACACTTGAATTAATATCATCATATTTTCTAAATACTTCACGGAAATGTGGATGTGCTCTAGTCATAATAAAGTAAAGAATAATTCCTAAGAAAACTATTGCTCCCAAGAAAACAAGGGATAGTTGTGCATTTATATAGAAGCACATAGCAAGTGCTAATACAAGCATAATAGGAGCTCTAGTAAACATACGAAGACTCATTTGGAAAGCATTTTGAACATTTGTTACATCTGTTGTTAATCTTGTAATCAAACCTGCTGTTGAAAATTTATCAATGTTAGAAAATGAAAATGTCTGTATCTTGTCATACATAACTTTTCTCAAATTTTTAGAAAAGCCTGTAGCTGCTCTTGCACCAGTTTTACCAGCTGTTACACCAAAGTAAAGGGCCAAAACTGCACATATAAGCATTCCAATTCCTACTTTTATTACATATCCCATATCACCATTAGCAAGACCTACGTCTATAATCTTAGCCATTAATAATGGTATAATTACTTCCATTATTACCTCAAAAACTATTAATATAGGCGTTAGTATTGCATCTTTTTTATACTCTCCTACATTTTGTAGCAATTTTTTAATCATTTAATCACACTCCTATGTTAAAATTTACAAGAATCTTCTTTATAGTAAAAAACATCCTTGCACTATTATCTACTTTATTTTTCTATTTATTATTATCTTCTCTACAACTAATACCTAAGCAATAATATTGTTACCATTACTATACTTCTGGATATGTGTTTATATTCAATATTAATTAATAGCAATGTAATTATTCTAACAAAGCATTTGATAATTTATCTAATAAAAAAAATAATTGTTCCAATTCATCCTGCGTATAGATAGCATTGAGTGAACTTTCAATTTCTTGTATCCCTTTTAAAACTTCTTCATGAATTCCGGCACCTTTCTCTGTAAGTACAATTTTCTTTAACCTAGCATCTTCAGTTACGCTAACACGTTTAATATATCCATTTTTCTCAAGGAGCTGCAATATATTAGTTACAGAAGATCTTCTAATATCAAATTCTTCTTCAATATCTTTATGAAAAATATCTCGCTTAGAGGATTCCCTATATACAAATCCAATAATCCTAGCTTGAGTACTTGTAACTTCTACGCCACTTTTCACTGTTTCTTTTTCAATTTTTCTTCTAATTTGATTATATAGAATCCTTATCTTCTGGCCTACATATTTTTCTTCCAAAACCCCGCCCCCTTAAGATTGTTAGACATCTAACTATTATAATTATATTTATTTATTATGTCAATTAGCTAACATCTACAATATTTTTTTGAAATTAATTTTGGATTGTACAAATATATTAATCCCTTTTAGAATAATTCAACTGATGGCCATTCATGTATAATACTTTCACATATTTAAAATATAGGAATAAAATATTGTATTTTTTTCCAATCTGTATATAATTAAGATATAAATTTTAGTACTACAAAATAATATTATATTCTGATATGGAAGAGGTCCTATGAAAATAAAATTTAAAAGAGCAACAGTCAACGATGCAAAGACGATAATTAATATAAGAAATTTATGTTTTTATACAGATTTTATTAAATATGGAGAATGCCCAGCATATAATAACTCAATAGAAAGTATTTCAGTACAATTACAAATAGAATTGTATATAAAATAATTTATGATAATCAAATTATAGGAAATATTAGTATACGAGATAATGGAGATAATACTTATTACCTTGGTTGCCTTTGTGTTATAGCCGAATATGAAAACAAAGGCATCGGACAAGAAGCACTGAAGTTTGTTGAAAGTGAATTTCCTAATGCAACCTCTTGGACTTTAGAAACGCCTGCTGATAAGGAAAGAAATCATTATTTCTACAAAAAAGCGGGATACAATATAATAGAAAAATATTTGAATGGGTCTGTTAAGGTAGTATTATTTGAGAAGAAAATTGACAAATAGCATTTTTTAATATACATATATTTGTATTATTCTATCTCCTTATTGTTTTTTTATCCACATAATAAATTATTTCGTGGGTTTTTATCCACAAAATATATTGTTATGTGGATTTTTTTGCACAAAAAAGGCTACCATTACGGTAACCCTTCCTTATATCTTCAAAACTACACATTTTTTCATTTAATTATCAAGTCATCTTTTAAACTTATTCCCACTTTTTCATTTTCATGAAAACTGGTCAAGCCCTCGACCTATTAGTATTAGTCAGCTACATGTGTTACCACACTTCCACCTCTAA